>CAIRCR010000100.1 GCA_903877065.1 uncultured Pseudomonadota bacterium | reverse complement strand
TGGTTTTGATGATGGTGTGAATAAATACCGCGTGTTAATTCCAGTGACCTACACCCGCCAACAGTTACCAGCGTTATTGAGTTGGCTATTTGACCGTATGACAGATAACGGCATCGAGTTAGTGAACGTCAAAGAAAATTCAAGTTGGGCGCAAGCGTGGTTTATGCCGTGTATGCCAATGGAACGGGCGCATTTATTCAAAACATGGTGGCGCGTTGGTGGCAAATCATCAAACCCGATTGAAGGATTTGAACTTGAACCCGCCCCGCCTTTCGATGTCGTAAAGATTTGTGCTGATTATCAAAACAAGCAAAGCCTTGTTAATGAATCCATACCAATGATTGCACCAGTGGCGCGTGTACCAATGGCGAATTTGTCAGCAAATCCGATTGAAGCATTTAACGCGAGTTTTAGCGTTCATGACGTGCTTATCAGAAATGGTTACAAGCAACAGGGCAAACGGTATTTACACCCCAACAGCGCAAGCAAAATAGCAGGTGTGCGAATTTTAGACACTGGACGCGCTTACAGTGATTCAAGCGATAGTTTGAACGATGGTAAATCACACGATGCCTTTGATTGTTACCGATTACTTGAATGTGGTGGCGATATGAAAGCCGCCTTGAACTGGAATAGAGAATTGACCAAACAAAACCAACGGGCTTTTTTTGAAGTGCCAGAACCGAAAAACCCACACCTTGAAAATCAAAATGTGGGTTTAAGAAAACTGGTAGAATCACCAAGTGTTAAAGGTTCCAACGCCGATAACTCGCAAATTTCAACCGCTACAACGGTGTGAATAAGGTGGCAATTCGAGTGCTAACTATGCACCAAATCCGCCTAAATTTCAAAGTGGCTTTAATGTCACACCTCGTTTTATCGGTTATCCAAAACAATTTTTAACGGATAGCTAAACCATGTTAAACCCTGAAAACAACACCCCAGAATTAGTAGAAATCGAATCTGATTACACAGACGATGACTATTTTCAAAACGTTCCAAACTTTGACGATATGCCAGAACCGCCCGACTTTCACGGTGGTACTGACTGGAAAAATGCACTTAAAAATCACGTTTTAGAATTCAACAAAGAATATGCAATTGTGCTGAATGGCACGAAAACGTTAGTTATGAAAGCAACGCCTAATGAAGACGGGCGGCTTGAACGTGTTTATTTATCGCTTGACGCTTTTCGCAATCTTTACTTGAACGAACTGATTAAAACAGGCGAAAAAGAAAATAAAAAAACAGGTGAAATCACAGACATTTTCGACACAAAAGCCAATGCGTGGCTACGGCATTACGATTGCGTCAAATACAAAGACGGTGTGATTTTTGAACCGTCACGTTACGCAAACGGCATTGAAGTAAAAAAACAAATCTACGGCAACAAGCTCAATTTATGGCAAGGCTACAGTGTCGAACCCAAACAAGGCGAACGCGGCGCATTAGATAAAATTTACTATCACATTAAACACGTCATTTGTGACGACGACGATGATTGCATTGAATACCTTTTGAACTGGATAGCGCGTTGCTTTCAATATCCTGAAAAAACGGGGCAGGTAGCCGTTGCGTTGAAAGGTGAAAAAGGTTGCGGCAAAAGTACGTTAGGCAAACTGATTAAATTGATATTCGGGCAACACGCCTTGCAAGTTATCAACGCCAAACATCTAACGGGCAATTTCAACGGGCATTTATCCGATTGCTGTTTTTTATTCGCAGACGAGGCTTTTTTTGCTGGTGATAAGCAACAAGAAAATATCCAAAAAGGTTTGATTACAGAACCTACTTTGATGATTGAAAGCAAAGGCATTGACGCTGTTGAAATGAAAAACCGCCTAAAAATCTTTATGGCATCAAATAGCGACTGGATAGCCCCCGCGACAAAAGACGAACGGCGTTATTTTGTAATGAATGTATTGAGTAAGTTTATTGGCGATACAGATTATTTCAACGCCTTGCACCGTGACGTTAATAGCCCTGTCATTCAAGCCGCTTTTTTATATGAAATGTTGCACCGCGATATTTCAAAATTCAACGTTGGCAAAGTACCAGACACGGCGGCGTTAAAAGAGCAACGGGCGCAAACGCTTGATACATTCGGGCAGTATTGGTTAGACGTTTTGCACCGTGGCGTTATCTTTGAATCGCAACACAATAACCGCGAATTGCAGAATTGGATTAACGAACCCGCAACCGATTTGATACGGGCAGGTTATGAACAGTGGCTAAACAAAAACAAAATTACGCAATTTGGAATTATCAAGCCTGAAACAATGGGGCGGCGGTTAAGTGAATGCTATGTAAAAGATAGAAGTAGTGTTGCGTTGGTAAAAGGTGAAAATTCAAAAGGCGAATTATTAACAACGGGTTCACGCCCTAATCGTTACAAAATTGGAACTCAAATTGAAGCAATTACAGCATTTTGCACCATTGAAAAATTGGACGCGGATAAATTGCTAAAAAATTGCGTCTAACTATGGCAAAACACACAAACTATGGCAGAACTATGACAGCCTAAAAGTCTTATTTTATAAGGCTTTGTCATAGTTGCCATAGTTGCCATAGTTAAAAAATTAAAAAATAAAACTAAATAATAAACGCTCGAAAACATCTTTTTTTTTGGAAAGTGGTTTTTCTACTATGGCAACTATGGCAACTATGACAAAGCCGCGTGGTTACTGACTTTGTAATTTTGTGAACTATGGCACGAACTATGGCAGAAACATCTTTTGAACTATGGCAGAAAAACTAAACACCCAAAGCCCTGTTAATGAATCCACTAAAACAAGTTTGAAATGATGGCGAATTTAAAAAGTTTCATAGTGTTACAGGTAACGCAATCGGATATAATGACCGCTCAATAACTAACTGGAATAACACCATGATTTACGACGGCACAACGTCACTCGATAAGGCGATTGCTTTAGATTTAGGGCTATGCGCGGTTAAGAGTATTCGCACGTTAAAGGTTTTGAAGTATCGGGCAATTGAAGCGTTAGGATTAGACATTGCACACGGGGCGAAAATTAACGATAGCGGCGATAAGCTCAAAATCTACGAATGGTTAAAGGCATACAGTTTGTTGACAGAACCACCGACTGATTTATCAATGGTTAATGCGTTACCAGTTACACAATCGAACCTTGAACCACCCGCTAAACCTTTGCCAATTGAGCAATCTGTTGTAACACAAACTGCGATTGATAACGTAGTACCAGTAACGCAAAAACGAAACAAAACTAAGCGTGATAAGCGATTTAGCGGTTTTACTCGAATATCGTTTAATGTTACGGGTAACACACAACGGCAACATATCAGCTTAGAACCTGAATTTATAAAAGCACTGGAATTGATTGCACCCGCTAATCGTAATCAGTGGTTAAGCGATACCGTTAGCGATTACGTTGCGAAAAACGGCGTTGAATCAAGCACCCGCATTGTTAAGTTATCAATCGTTAATGAATTACTCAAAAGGGCTAAATAATGACAAACATAATAATCAAACGTGAAAAAAACGAATCCGACGATGACGCAACAGCACGCGCATTTATCAATCCGAATTTGCGTAGTGCTTTCACAATCGGTGCTTTCACTAATAAAGGTTTTGAAGTTGAAACGGGGGCGTTAATTGAACAGCTTAACAAGTTGTGCAAAGACGATAATTTTAAAACTGAAAATATGTTAGTCGCGCAAGCACACACGCTAGACGCGATTTTTAACAACCTTGCACAAACCGCCGCATTGAATCTTAACAACGTGAATGTTTTTGTACCGATTATGAAATTGGCGATACAAGCCCAAAACCAATGCGGTAAAACATTACAGGTAATTTCACAAAATCAGCAAAACAAACTATTGAACGGGGCTAAACCCAATGACAGCATGGACACCAGCAAGGCGATTGAAGCAATCGAAGGCAATAAAACAGTGGCAACCTTGGTTAAATTCGACGGGCGCAAAATCAGCAAGCGGCAAAAAGAAAGTGGCACAAAATGCTTATAAAGGCGGCATACGTCCGTTTTTGCGTGAACTGGCAAAGGCACTGCGAGAACAACGCCAATTATTGAATGATTTGAACCGCTGATAACAAGGCGGTTTTTTTGTGCCTGTTTTGGCGAATGCAACAAGTTACCCGTTTGTCGCATTCGCGCTATAGGTTTTTAACTGTAAAAACTATTTGATTATTCGCCCGTTAAAATGTATAGTTTTCGCCATTGAAAACTTATTTATAAACAGGTGCAAAATGCGCGGCGCAAATCCTTTAACACGTCAACAAGTCAAAGAAGTTTTAAAAGCTACGGATTCAATCCGCGAAAAGGCTTTATTAACGTTAGGTTTTGCTACTGGATACCGCATAAGCGAATTATTAAGCCTAACCGTTGGCGATATTTGCACCAATGGCACTATTCACAGTCACGTCAACGTTAAAGCCGCCAACACCAAAACGAAACAAGGTAGAACCGTCTTATTGAACAGTGACGCAAAGAAAGCCTTAACAGTGCTTATCAATTGGCTTCAATCAAAAGGTTTGAACGATAAAACCACACCATTATTTGTTAGCAGAAAACACACAAACGGATTTGCCGCCATATCACGCCAACAAGCACACAAACTGTTAAAAGAGTTATTCGCGCTAATCGGCGCGGTGGGTAGCAGTTACAGCACCCACACCATGCGTAAAACATTCGCTAAAGCTATCTACGACGCAACAGGCGGCAAAATTGAGTTAGTACAAATCGCACTTGGACATAAAGCAATCACCAGCACTGTTAGTTATTTAAGTTTCAACACATCATCAATTGACCACGCAATTCACGCAATGGAGTTTTAACCATGACAGAACAAATTGAAGTAACGCCAAAAAACAAAGGTGGCAGACCGCGCAAAGATAAGAAAGGCGAGTATTTATGGATACCAGCCGATTACGTTACCAGCGTTAAAGCCTTTTTTGAAACAATGAAATCACAAAATCAACAGGCGAAAACATCATGACCGCTATCACGTTCGACACGTTAGAACTGACTGGACTTTTAAGAGAATCGGGCATTGAAGCAAAACAAGCCGAATCAATTGTTAAATCAATCGCAAAAGCTCAAGACGGCTTAGTGACTAAGGAATACTTTGATTACAAGTTAGATTTGAAGTTTGAACAAGAGTTTGCCCCAATGCGTACCGACATAGCCGTTTTGAAATGGACACTAGGCATTTTAACGGCTGGTATCGTGTCAATCGTTGTGAAAATTTACGTTTAACCGAATTGGCGCGTTGACCTCGATGTTAGCGTGCCTAAAATAATAGATATAGAAACATTAGATACGGCGCGGCTTGTAGACAATATGAATACTCGTATTTTTATTTAGAGTACC
>CAIRCR010000099.1 GCA_903877065.1 uncultured Pseudomonadota bacterium | reverse complement strand
TTATAGGCATCCACAAACGCAATGAATGTGTATGGATCATCGGGTGATTTACCTTTTTCTTTATTTAATCTTATCTGCTCTTCATGTTGTGCTTTTTCTTCTTCATTTCGATAAATACGTTTTAAATGAGAAGGCAAAAATGGAAAATAATCTTCGGGATATAAGGCAACGATAATATCTGGTTCAAGTGCTTCCCAATAATCTGCTTTGTCTGTTTCAAGAACTCGTTTTAAGACTGGTAATAAATAATCTTCTTCATGTTCATTTGCTAAAAATGCACCTGTTGGACGCGCTCCCCAATACTCACCTTGCTTTTTAAGCATAGCATCATTAACTATTGGTTCATTTTTCCATAAAAAATAAAACTGATATTTAACCCAGCCCCATTGAAAGCCTGTATATCGAAAGTCAAAACTTAAATCATCTGATTTTAAAATAGCCATTTTCTTACCTGAAAAAAGGCACAAACAGACTTTGTGCCTTTATAGAATTTTACCCCAACGTCTCCAACCGAATCCGATTCACCTTGCCGCTAACCGTTTCTAATTGTTCAATTTTGGCAATCGCCGCATTGAGCTTGTGTTCTTGGGTGACTTGCGTCAATAAAATAATCGGCACAATCGTTTCATTTTTAGCAGGTGGTTTTTGCAAAATCGCTTCGATGCTGATGTCACAATCCGCCAAAATTCGCGTCACATCCGCTAAAACGCCCGATTTATCTTCAGCGTGCAAACGCAAGTAATACGCGGTTTGGAAATCACCCGAATCTAAAACAGGAATATCCGCCAGCGCATTCGCTTGGAATGCTAAATGCGGCACACGATTTTCGGGGTCGCTGGTCAACGCACGCACCACATCAATCACATCGGCAACCACCGCTGAACCTGTTGGCTCTGCACCTGCACCTGCACCGTAATACAACGTCGCGCCAACGGCATCGCCTTTCACCAACACCGCATTCATCACGCCATTCACATTCGCAATCAAACGCCGTTCAGGAATCAAGGTCGGATGCACGCGCAATTCAATCCCTTTTTCGGTTTTACGCGCCACACCCAAACTTTTAATCCGATAACCCAACTGCTCGGCATATTCCACATCGGTGCGGGTAATTTGCGTAATGCCTTCGGTATAAACTTTGTCAAATTGCAACGGAATCCCAAATGCAATCGACGCTAAAATCGTCAATTTATGCCCTGCGTCGATGCCTTCCACGTCAAACGTCGGATCCGCTTCGGCATAACCTAACGCCTGCGCTTCGGCTAATACGTCAGCAAAATCACGACCTTTATCGCGCATTTCTGTCAAAATGAAATTGCTCGTACCGTTGATAATGCCTGCAAGCCATTCGATTTGATTGCCGCTCAAGCCTTCACGAATCGCTTTGATAATCGGAATCCCGCCAGCAACCGCAGCTTCAAATGCCACAATCACGCCTTTTTCGCTGGCTTTGGCAAAAATTTCGTTGCCGTGCAAAGCGATGAGCGATTTGTTTGCGGTCACGACGTGTTTGCCGTTTTCAATGGCTTGCAACACCATGTCTTTCACGATTCCCGCGCCACCAATCGTTTCGATGATGATGTCGATTTCGGGGTCGTTGATGATGTCAAAACCGTTTGTGGTGAGTTCGATGTTTGATGTGTCACACAAACGCGGTTTGCTCAAATCACTTACTGATGCACGAGTGATAATAATTTCACGCCCTGCCCTTCTCGCAATTTCTGTGGCGTTACGTTGTAAAACTTTCGCCGCGCCACCGCCGACTGTGCCTAATCCTAAAATGCCTACTTTTACAGGTTTCATGGTGTTTCCTTGTGGATTGGTTTTATTTTTTAGTAATCGTCATCTTCGGCATCATCGTCATCATCGAGGTATTCATCAAAATCAGGATATTGCAAAGGTTTTGTACCTATTTCGTCAACAAGTTGTGGATAAGTTTCACCTTTTACGGGTTCGTGAGGTGCTTTACGATTAAGGCTGACTTCAAACATCCAATCATCACCAAAATCAAACCAATAAAAGAATTTATTACCCGTTTCTAAAGGAAAAACTTGTTCGATGCTGGTATTAAAAATATTTCCATCGTCAACGCTGTACGCCATTCGATCGTGACTTCTCTGAGATGGTGCAATGTAAAATTCATACAGATGATCATTTTCAAATTCGACTGCGTCTTGAATGGCTAAATGTAAATCTTCGAGCGTTGCAGAAGATTCAATTTCAATCACACATTTCCATTTATCTTCTGCTAACGGGCAATCGAGCAATTTGACGTTAAGTGTCCAAATGGATTTTTTTGTCGCTAATTCACTCATAAAATAATTTCCTAAATAATGCCGTCTTTTTTAAACATCGCCTTAATACCACGAACTGCTTGGCGAGTACGATTTTCATTTTCGATTAAACCGAAACGCACATGATCGTCGCCGTATTGCCCAAAACCAATGCCTGGTGCAACCGCCACTTTTGCATCGAGCAGTAATTTTTTAGAAAATTCAAGCGAACCCATTGCCACATAAGCATCGGGGATTTTTGCCCACACAAACATCGTTGCTTTGGGTTTTTCGACTTCCCAACCAATCGAATTAAGTCCATCGCAAAGTACGTCACGGCGTTTTTGGTACATTTCAGCAATTTCAACCAAACAATCTTGAGGGCCTTCTAATGCAGCGATTGCGGCAATTTGAATCGGTGTGAACATTCCATAATCCAAGTAGGATTTAATTCGCGCTAATGCAGACACAAGTTCTTTGTTACCACACATAAAACCGACGCGCCAACCTGGCATATTGTAACTTTTGGATAAAGAGAAAAATTCGACGGCAACATCTTTCGCGCCTTCGACTTGCAAAATTGATGGTGCTTTATAGCCATCGAAAACAATATCCGCGTAAGCAATATCTTGAACGACCCAAATGCTGTGTTCTTTGGCAACGGCAATAATTTGTTCAAAAAAATCTAATTCGACGCATTCACTGGTTGGATTACCTGGAAAATTCAAAATTAGCATTTTGGGTTTTGGAAAACAGTTCGTAATGGCGTTATTTAATTCGTCAAAAAAATTGCCACCTGGAACTAACGGCACATGGCGCACGTCCGCACCCGCAATCACTACGCCGTAAGGATGAATCGGATACGCGGGATTCGGAACAAGAACCACATCACCAGGTCCTAAAGTTGCTAATGCCAAATGCGCCAAACCTTCTTTTGAACCGATGGTAACAATCGCTTCTGTTTCGGGATCAATATCAACATCGAAACGGGTTTTGTACCAATTAGAAATGGCACGGCG
>CAIRCR010000098.1 GCA_903877065.1 uncultured Pseudomonadota bacterium | reverse complement strand
TGTTTTGGTATTTCTAGGCGTGCTTTTAATCGTCGAATTAAACACGCTAAATCTGTGCCTTGTGCGCCATCAAAGGTATGCAGTTCATCAACCACTAAAAACTTTAATGTTTCAGGCTTGTTATTTACCCACAACGCCGAATCATTTGCCCGAATCAGCAAGAAATCGAGCATTTTGTAGTTAGTGAGCAAAATATCAGGTGGATTTAAACGCAACGTTTCTTTGTCAGAAATAATCCGCTCTGCTTCCATTGTTAAAGCAGGATTTTCTTCAGAATCGCCAACATAAATACCAGCGCGAATGCCTTTTAAATTGGGATTATTGTTAATCGCTTTGGCTAAACGTCCTGCTTGATCTGAAGCTAGCGCGTTCATTGGGTAAATGAAAATGGCTTTGATGCCTGATTGATTTTTATGTTGATAGCAATAATTCAAAATCGGAATTTGAAAACACTCGGTTTTACCAGAACCTGTGCCTGTAGCCACCAGTGTTGAGCGAAAATCTACGCCCAAACGTTGAAACGCAATTTCTTGATGTTTGTGCGGCGGGAAACCTAACGGCACAACGGGAAAAAAATCTGCGTTGCCTTCTTCGCTTTGTTCAAAAGGCAATTTTATTGATAGATAAGGACCTTTGATAATTTGCCCTGATGTTGTTAAAAAATTCTCCAACATACCGTCAAAAAACGGCGTGGTGGTTTCAAAACTCAAGCGCAAATAGTCATTTATCGCTTGCTGTAATTGGTTAATAACAACACTGGGATTCATAAGAATTTTTGTTTTAATTGCGTGACAATGGCGGGGGAAATACGATAACCAAATTGATTGAGTTGCAAAATTAAGTCCTCGGCATCATCAACTAATTTTCGTTGTTGAGCTGTGAATAAAATTGCCGCTGTACCAATTACGGCTAATTTTTCATAACGCAATGCGTGTTTTCTAGCCAGTGCATCATCCATAATTAACAGTGTTTTTTCTTGTTGTTGCAAAGCAAATTCAATGCTCGATTGTTCGCCTATTCCCAAACTTCTCGATAATTGATGCTGAAAAACAGGATTTTCAACTTGTTGCAATAAACCTGTTTGAACAGCGTTTTCAATACGTTTCGCATCTTCGGATTTCCCGTTGACACATTCGGCAATCACGGCTTTTGTAACAAGCACTGAACCAAACAACGACTTCAGCAAATTCAAATGGTCAATTTTTGCCAAAGCAATCAACGGACCTGCATCAGAAATTACAACAGCCATGCGTTAATCGTTTCAAGTTCATGGGCTGTTTGTTTATCTGCAACGGCAACATCAATATCAAGCTGACCTAAATGCACAATAAATTCAGATAACGCTAACCCGCTTATTTTTGCGGAGGCTTCAAGAGAAAGCACTTGGCTTTTAAATAAACTCGCCGCTAAAGCTAATTTTAATTGCTCGTTTGAATTACCAAAGGTGTTTTTTAAATTGAAAATCATCGCATTCGGTTCATTATTTTTCAGAATCAACACGGGTTCAGATTCTGCGTGTTTTAATGCTTCAGAAGGATTACGTTTTAAATTGGTAATGTTTGTTGCGTACATAAATCACTCCTCAAATTGTTTCTCAAAAAACCGCCAAACGGTTTGATAATCCTGCTCACGATTACACAAATCAAACGGTGCAACGTATTGAATCACCCGCTCAACAGGTTGCGGCACAGTGGTATCTAAAATCGTTCGCTCAATCATTGCGCTGTCTAAATCCTGCACATCTTCCCAACCCAAAACTTTGTTTTCAAATTCCCAGTCGCTGGTGTCGATATGAAATTGTCCATTTTTACCGCTGACATTTTCAGCGCACCATTCCAGCCAACGGTTTTTTATGTTTTCAGGGGGCGTTTTAATTTGGTAGGAAGTGTCACCTTTTATCGCTTTTCGCGGCAAACCAACACCCACCAAACCTTTTGAAACCGTGAACACAATTCGTCCTGAACGGTCAAACCAAGTATCTTTTTCATATTGGCGCATCACGGGGAATTGTACGCGGTAAATCGTTTGCAATTCATCAAGCGTTAAACCCAACGCCATTGCCGCTAACACATCAATTTCAACCAGAGCTTGGCGGCGCGTGTAATCGGTACGCAAAGCGCAGTTTCTTTGCCATGTTGGGGAAAGGTTTTTGAAGAAATCATCAGGCAAACGCGGGTCAGTTTTTGCCCATGTTGCCGATTGAAATGCAGATTGATAACACGATTGCCAAAGTTCAGCGTAATGAGTTGTTAAACAAGTTAAATTTAATACTCTAATTTCCAAATAGTTTTTTACTTCTGATTTTTCTATGAATGGAAAATCATCTAGCATCTGATGTAAATTTGCCTTTCCCGTTGATTTACAAATAAAATCAAAAGGTATTGAAAACACAAAACCCGCATAAAAAGGTAATTCATTTGCTAATGAGTTGCCAAAAATATAACTTCTAACCGCATTTGTGTGGGCAGCTTCTTTCGGAATAATTGCAGCCGTTAAAGTTCTTTCACTTGATTGAGCAAGCATTGCTCTCAAAACTAAACGGTAATGCTCTGTTACCTTTTTTGGAAATAAAGCTCCAAATTCACTAGGTTCTGACCAAGTTACACGCGAAATCCATTGTTGATATTCTTCAGCATCACACGCTGGAACATAATTTGTTCGTGGCAAATAATCATCTGGCAAACAGGCAAGGTCTAAAATGTCGTAATGTCCATTTTCTGTGCAAATCTCACGAGGGGTTTTATTCAACGGTGTCCCAGAAAAAAAATGAGGTCCTGATAATATCCATTGTTGTGTTGATTCGGGGAATTGTGTTTGCCGTTTAATTGTTCCGTCTTTTTTTACTGCGTTTGTTTCATCAAACATCACGGTTGAATAATACTCGCCTTGTAAATCGCCTAATCGTTTTGGTTGATTAGCAAATTTTTCTAAAACGTGAATTAACTGCTCAGAATGCAAAGCAGGCAAACGTGCTTGAAGTGCTGGTGTTCCTTCTTCGTCGTAGAGTTTTGCGAACAAAGCTAGAGTATTTTCATTTACTTCAACGATTCGATTTTTGTGTCCAGTAGTAT
>CAIRCR010000097.1 GCA_903877065.1 uncultured Pseudomonadota bacterium | reverse complement strand
TCAAAAAGTCCCGTTGTTGTCGCTGATTTCCGCGTCGAATGAATTGCCAACAGGTGAAGAAGAATTAAATGCCTTGTATGACCGTTTTTTGGTGCGTAGTTTTGTGGATTATGTCCGCGAAGATAATTTACACAAACTCTTTGAAGCCACCACCGCCGCGCCATCGTGTCAAAAACTCACCCAACACGATTTGTCGCACATTCAACAAGCTGCCGAAAACGTCACCCTTTCAACTGAAATTATTGACGCGATTCGTAGTATTTGGGCGCAACACAAAACCACTTTCAAAGAAGACCGCCGCGAAAATTTATCCGACCGCCGTTTGAAAAAAATTATTCAGTTGTTACGCATTTCCGCCGCCACGAATGAACGTCAAGCCGTTGATTTGTCCGATGTGCTGTTGTTGAAAAATTGCTTGTGGAATCATTACGACAACGCCGAAAAAGTCCGCGAAATTATCATCAAAACGTTGCAAAAACACAGTTACGCCGTGCCGTCAAATGGCGAAATTCCCGTTGTTGCTGACATCGCGCCAGAAAGCCCCGCGCCACGTCGCACCGAAAATAAAATTAAAGGCTTCGTCGGCAGTGGCACAGAACACGACCCGATTTTGATTCAAACGTTGCATGAATTTGTGGACATCAGCCGCCCCGACATTGGCACGCAAGGTTATTATTTCAAACAAACCGCTGATATTGATTGTGTCAGTTTGACGCATTGGACACCGATGGATTTTCAAGGGCATTATGACGGCGGCGGTCACAGCATTAAAAATTTGATAAAACATAAACCACCTCAAAATTCTAGTAGTGGTTTCTTTAGTACCATGAACCTATTAAACGAGCAGGACAGTGGCATACATAAAATTTTCTCTACAATTCAGAAAAAATCTAGCATTATCAATCTCAAATTAGAGCAATGTCTTTTAGCTAACAATGTGCAAGATAGTGAAATTATCCATTGTCAAACAGATGAAAGTTTAATTGGCACTGCGACTGATTGCCAAATCAGTAAATGCCAAGTGGGATGGCGATTGATATGGAATGAGGCTACCAATTGCCAAATTAACGAATGCCAAGCAGGTTTTGGTTTGATAAAAAATAAGGCTCAAAATTGCCAAATTAGCGAATGCCAAGCAGGTTTTCAAATAGTAAATAACGCAGAAAATTGTCAAATAATTGATTGTATTACAGTAATAACCGAGCATGAAAATAACCAATTTAGAGAATTCGGGGGCATTGCTACTCGATTAGCAAAAAATAGCGTAGTAGAACGTTGTTTTGTGACTGGAATACCTACAACAGGATATAGTATTGGCGGAATTGTTCACGAATGTAATGGAATTATTCGCAACAGCGCGGTAGGGGAACTATCAGTAAAAATGCAAATGCAAGTTGACTTTAAACGTATTTTTTGTGACGGTTCTGCTACGTTGTTAGAAAACAATGTTGCTATTGATTCTATTACGGTTAATGGTAACAAGTATCAAGGCGTAGATAATTCAAACGGACAAGATGGCAAAACCATTGCAGCGGCAATGTTTAATCAACGTTTTTTTGAATTTACGTTAGGCTGGGATTTTGAAAATGTCTGGGAATGGGACGATGCAAACAATCGCCCCGCGTTGCGAAATTTATCAACAATCGCCTCAACATCAAAACCATCCGCACCAAACAACACGGGCATGGAAGATTTACTACTTCAACAAATTCGCGCCAACATTTGGCTATAAGGCGTTGTGATGTTTTCATTTTTAGCCAATGCCGCGTCGAAAATAGGCGGCGGTTTAGTTTCTGCCGCGTATCTCGGTTTAAAACCGATGAAGTATTTCATCGACAATTATTTTCGAGACAAAGTTACGCCTGTTGCGGGAAGCGTGTTGTATTGTGATTTGTGGGTGTTGGTTGAACATTCGGGCATTTACACGGGCGACGGCAAAATTTCAAATATCGTGGTGGAAGGTTTAGCAGAAAGCCAAGTGCAACACAGCGACGCACGCGGTTTCACGTTAAAAAGTAAATTAGGACGCAAAATTTATGTGTCGAGCGACAAACATGGCGCGGTGGGAAATAAAACGGTTGCTGATGGCGCGTTAGGACATTTAGGCGAACGTTCATTTTATGGATTGGTAGTCAAGAATTGTCATCAATTTTCTGAAAAATGCGTGAATTATGCTGAAACGGGTTATCAAGGTGGTTTGTTGAGTGGTTTATTTGAAATCAATGAAACATGGGAGCCAACTATTGGCGCGTTGAAAAGTGCGGCGCGTAAAAAATTAGGCGCGACAAAATGGCGGTTGTGGGATTGGGAAAACGAAAATGAACGTGAGGAAATCCCCGAACCCGATTGGCAAGCCATCAATCAACATTTTGAAAATCAGCCGTTAAATTCACAAAGTATTGAACAAATCCGCCAAGAAATTGCGGCAACACAAGACTATGAAGCTGAAATTGCCGATGAAAATATCCCCGATTCTGTTCGTCAACGATTGACGGTTTTTCGACAAACATTAACTGACATTTCAACGAAATATGAAGAAGTAAAAGGCTTTTTAGCACAATGTCCCGATGCGGGTTTTTCCTACGCACAACTCAAAAATTTAAATGAAGATTTTGCCGCGCTTGCCAACATTTTGAAAGACAACGCACAAATTAAAGAATTGGTGCGAAAAATGGGGCGTGATTACATTTCGGAAGAAAAGAAAAAGCAAAAACGCATTCCAGAACGCAGTAAAAGTGAAGTGCATGGCACACACCGTAGCGATGATTTAATGCGTGTGTTGCCGAGTGAATTGTTGAATTTAGAAGATGAAACGCTTGAAATGTTGTTTTATGCGCGTTTGTTAGAAAAAAATCTGCTGACATACCAATTGCAAGGCACAACCTTTGTGCAACGTGAAGAAAAAGAAAGGCGCGATAAAATCACGGGAGCGGTAGTAGCGTGTTTAGATACGTCGGGCAGTATGCAAGGCACACCATTGTTGAAAGCGAAAGCATTGTTGCTGGCAATTTCCAGCATTTTGCAAAAAGAAAAACGCGTGTTGTATGTGTTGCTGTTTGGCAGTTCGGGACAAGTGAAAGAATTTGCGATGCACAGCCAAGCGACTTCGGCAGAATTATTGCAGTTTTTGCAAATGGGTTACGGCGGCGGGACGGATTTTGAAACGCCTTTGAATCGGGCGTTAGACATTATTGAAGCACAAGAAAGCTATCAAAAAGCGGACGTGTTGATGATTTCGGACGGTGATTGTGGATTGTCGGCGGCGTTTGTTCAAACGCTGAACAACAGAAAAGCCGCGTTAGATTGTTCGATTTATACGGTATTGTGTGCGGGTTTGCGTATCAATGATTCGTTTAGTGATGAAGTCTTTGTACTTTGACAACTATCGAAACCTATTTTGGCAAAAAATGCCACTTTATTTCGATATGTCTGCGTGGACAGATGATTTCACAAATATCGTGAGCATTTGGAAGTAAAAATGCCTTTCTAATATTTAGAGTGGCATCGTTAAAAATTCAACTGAATTATTGAATTTAAGTACGCGACTTAATTTATAATTAAATTTTTCAATAAACAACATTTTAGAGAGTCCTAATTAGATGAAAGATGGTTCGTTCCATGTACTTATTTACACGTTTATTTTTTTCGTTTTAGGCATGATTAAGCCACAATGGCCGTTATTTTTTGTAAAAAAGCCAACACGCTTTATTATTTTATCTGTTTCGATGATTGGTTTTATGGCTGGTGCCACGATGTATGGTGAAGGGTTGCGAGAAGAAAAGTTAACAAAAAAATTAGTAGAAGCAACAGAAATAGCATCACCAGCGGCAGAAATGCCAACGGTAAAATAATTTTCAAATTTTTATAATTGAGAGGGTGTCATGAAATTAGTAAATGCAGTTAGAGCCGCGACAGTCGTTTTGATGTTTATGTCTAGTGTTAATGCACAAGCATATTCAGCGGGGGAAGTAGAAGAAACTTGTAAAAAGCCACAAGTTCGTGAATTTAGTTTGCCGACTTATCAAGAGCCAGAGAAAATCGAAGTTGCACCTGAATCAGAGTTTTCATTTAAATTATCGGAGTGGACAGATCCGCAAACAATTAAGTTAACGATGAAGGAGCACTTGGTGCCGTTTACTGTTGAAAGCAATAGCAGTTTTCACAAAGTGAAAGCAAAATTGCCAGAGGAATTAACGGGTAAATTTGTTCGTATCGATTTATTTTCAAAGGCTTTTTTAGGGTGTTATGAGCGACAAGGCTGGTTAGTCAAAATAGCTGACAAATAAAATTATGAAAATAATGTGAAAATCTTTTTGACAAACGTAAAAAAATCTCTATAATTATAAAACTCAGCTACGGACAAGCAGCTTGAGAGGCTCTTTAAAAACTTAATCAAAATAATTTGTGTGGGTGTTTGTGTTGATTGAAAGTGGTTATTAAATAATCGACACAAG
>CAIRCR010000096.1 GCA_903877065.1 uncultured Pseudomonadota bacterium | reverse complement strand
CAGCACACCCGCTTGTTTTCGAGTCTAGCATGCGTTACGTGGTACGAATGCTAGAAGATTTCTTCAAAATTTTCGCGGCTTTTAATTTTTCAACATCATCAAGCAAAAATAAACTTTTACGATTTTTTCTGCCTTGAGCCGTCAAGAGTTTGCGATAAACAATCTGCCGAAGATTATTTTTCGATACTCCTAAAAGCATTGAGGCTACTTCTGAGTCAATCAGATTTTCTTCTGACATTAAAATTTCACACTCCAAGGGTCGTCTACAGGGTCTTCGCCACGAGCAGCGACTTCTGGGTTAATTGCAACTGGTTCAACAACGTTTCTTGGTTTGATTCCATATTCGTCAACGTCAATTTCTAAAGATTTGCGTTCTACGCCATCTTTGTCAACCCAATTGTTTTGCTTGAATCTGCCTTTGACCAAAACTCGTTGGCCTTTTCTAATTTCATTCGCCGCTCCAGTTGCGTCTTTGCCCCAAACGAAACATCGAAGCCACATCGTATCGCCGTCAGTCCATTCGTTATTTCTTTGAATTCGTGGAGTTACTGCAAGATTGAAACTTGTAACGAGTTTACCGTTAGGCGTGGTTTTCATTTCTGCATCTCCGCCAATGTTTCCTGCGACGGTGATATCTGGTTCTCCAGCCATTTTTATCCTTCCTGATAAAAGTAAGTGCCTTCCTCAGTCAGTATAACACTTGAACCGTCAGGAAGCGTAACAGGACACTCCAACGGGTCTTGCCAACTTCCGACAATCCAACCGTTGCGTTCTGCCTCCATCGGGTTCATATGAACAGATTTGGTGCCAGTGTTGTGGCATTCATGGTGCAAAGCCAAAAAGTTTTGAACAGTATCTTGGCCTCCACGTGATTTTAATTTTCTATGGTGCAAAGCCCAACCATAAGGAAGCGCCTTGCCACATTTTTCACAGTAACCTTTGCAACGCTCCAAAACTTGTTCACGCAAACCTGAACCATTTTTCATACTGCTGCTTTCTCGCGGTCAAAAATACTAATCCATACACCTTGAGTTTCGCCATAAGATTTAGACGAAACCAACTGGGTGACTTGTTCATCGTCACGATACACAACATCTGTCAATCCGTCCAAAACTGCGCGGATTAACTTATCAAGGTCAGGGCGGATTGAAGGTTCTGCACGTTTAACGGATTTTGGTCTGTTGAATACAAAATGCAAAGCAACTGCCACGGCACCTTGTATTTTTTCAGGGTGACAACGACGTGCTTCATTAGCAATATCCGCTCGCCATAAAGCCAAATCTTGCGCTCTGACGTGAATGGCATGTCCGTTAATAAACTTCAATGAGCCTTGTGGGATTGGCCTGCCTGCAACAAAAAAGCGTGCGTCAATACCAGTAACGCTTCTGCCAAAACTTCCAGGCTGCACAGGGATTTCCATAACGTTTCTTAATATACCGTATCCCATGCTGGATTTGCGTTACAGGGGACTTAGACTTTTCACCCAACATCTGTGCAATTCCATAGGCTGTGCTGTGTGGATTATCAGCCGTGTAATTCCAGGCAGATTCTTTGCCCCATAATTGAGCCAAACACCGATATTCTTTGACCGCCCAGCCTTGGCTAGTAACCACAATTCGGGCGTACGCTCGCGGTTCCGTCCAAGCCAGCGAGATATTCTTTTCAAACGTGGGAGCCTGAGCATAAGCAGGCGTGGCTAACGATATTGCTAATCCTAAAATAACTACTATGACAACTATTGCTACTATTCTGAGCGATTTCATTTTTCCCCCTTACAGGGTACGGGTTCGTCTCTCGTCGGCTTTGTCGTAATTTTCTATTACTTTGAAGTCAGAACGTTCTCTGAGACGTTGCGCCAATTCTTCGGGCGACTTACTACTGTCGAATATCTGCGCTCTTTCTGGGTCGCAGGTCGGACAAGGACGTGTCCCATCATACTCAGTTTCGACCATTCTGGACACGCCATTCGCACGTTTTTCTTCAACAACCTTGTAACGGAAGAATATCCAGCCCATGTCACATTCTCGGTGATTGCAAGCACAAGCAGATTTCCAGCACTTCGGAGCAGAGTCCGATAGCGAATTAACTATGACTATATTTTGTAACGGCAACGCACTAATTTTTGCAGGTTCATTCATAGTTCCCTCCTTAACTCGTTCATAGCGTTATCTATGGCAGTCTCATAACCTTCACGCCATGCAAACTGTAACGCATTATTAGGTTTATCTGTCCAACGTATCGCTTCAAGATAAGCAAGCAATTTTTGTATGAGTTCGAAATGGTCAGCCATTCTTTTTGCCTAAAGCCATATCTGCACACATGCTTTGAACAGTCAACGCAACATTTTCAATGCCAGCCTTGATTAACGCTTTTCGATTTTCCGTGAGTGGCATAGCGCAAATTTCTTCATACACCTTTAATCGCACTTTCGCTTCAATTCCAGCCACCATACGCATAGATATTTTTTGCTGTTCTTCCGTAGGAGTTTCTAATATCAACTGGCCTTCGACTATTTTCCAGTGATTTTCCTTGCATTTTTTGTATCCAAACATAATCAGCCCACTCTCATATAAACGTCGTTGTAAACACCTTCTTGCCAAGTTCCACAGGATTCACAAACCTCATCTACTACAACAAGGTTCATCACCAAATATCCTGATTTCTTACAAGATTTACATATTGCCAGATTCTCGTTCATTTTCCCTGCCTTTCCTTGTATTTATTTTGAGCCACGCGAAATGCGTAACTCACCAAATCGTCCAAATCCTTACTCGCTGCTTCGTCGATAGAAAGCAACGCTATCCTGCCAAACCTCTTAGTCATTTGCCCGATTCTGCCAATCTCAGCAGAAGTCAAACTTCTAGATTGAAGTTCGGATACGTACCAAGCCGTTAGTGCAATACAACCACCAAGGTCATTAGCGTTATGCATTGCGTCCCATTCGTCTTCTATCAGTCTGGACAGGTTCCAAGCATTTATGCCGTTAGCCCTAGCGTCTGCCAGTTTGCTAGATACCCTTAATACGGCCTCGTGAGCCGTTTTAACGCGTGGGAATGGAGTTACATAGGTATTAGGGCCACCGTCGGTTTGAACAACCTCTAAAGTCAAAATTGAGGATTTTTCATTTTCATCGTCTGGGAAGTACTTATCTTTTCTTTCTGTATTCTGTATTCTGTCTTCTGTATTCTGTATTCTGTCTTCTGGTGTTGTTACAAACGCGTTAGTAACGGCGTTACTTTTACTATTTCGGTACTTTTTAACCCTAGCCCGAACCGCTTCACGTTTTTCCTCCACCTGAGATTTTGAGGTCTGGTGTTCAAGATAATCATGAATTACAAAACCTCCTTCGATTCTGCGCCACAAACCAGAAGCCTCCAGTTCGTCACTAGGCTTGTATTCTGGTTCTGAAATCATCGCACTTACTGAAGCGTATGGAAGAAAGCCATTGGTCAAATACATTCCGCAATAGCACAATCCCTTGATATGAAGACGAAACGCTCTATCAGACAATCCGATAATTTTCGGGTGGTCTGGGAACGAATCGTCAATTTTTACCCACGTCATTCTCTGCCTCCTAAAAGTTCTTTCACCCAATTCGTTATACAAACGTTATTCGAACAAGCATAATGAGATTCAAAATCATTGCTGTCAACATTACGCAAATTCAAACCCCACATCATTTTATTTTTGACATGAAACTCGCAAGGTTTTAATAAATCTGCACTGTCAGTCAATGCCCTAATTTCAACATATGCCATTATCTGCCCTTCCCTTGACAATTATCACCGTAATACACGCAGTAATGTTTGCAAAATTGGTATGCAGAACGTTCGGCTGGAGGTGCCTCAGTCATTTCTTTAACTTCTTTGAGCCAAACCAACGCTTCCTTAGCAATTTCTTCATCATACTTTTCAGTGTGAACAAGAATATGTCGTTCGTCTCCGTCACGAGCAATTGCAACCAAACTGACTGTCTCGATTTTTCTGTCAGTCTTAGACAAAAGATAGCCATAAAGTTGAACCTGCCAACGTTGCTGATTATCGGGGAACTTAGCCAAACTGGATTTTTTTGTAGTTTTCCAGTCAATAACGGCACCTTCTGACGGGATATAGCAATCGACGTGGCCTTTCAAACCTTCAAACTCAACTTCGATTTCTAAATCAAAACGACCAAAATCGTAATGAGTCAAAGCCTTTTCAATATGACCATGCAGAGCAGTTCCCATAATGCTAGGCAATCTAAGAGTCTGATTTACTTTCGGTTCATTGTGCAATTGAAAATAAACCTGTCGACGACAACCGCCAACTGACGATACTCCAATTTCGGTTTGCTGAGAACGTTCGCGCTTGTTATCAAATCCAACAAGAGCCTTCACCAACATATCTTGAATTTCCATTACTACCCTTCCAACTATAAATCTAACGAAGCCCTAACGGAAGTCCCGATAGAGCGAGCAATATCCACCTGCGTTCTGATACGAGCAGCATTGGCACGAGTTCCTTTGACCAACGCCTCCGCGCTACCCATTTGCAAATGCAAAGTTTGGTTTTCCACCAAGGCCAGCGATTCGATTTGCTGCACAGTGTAATTCTTACCAGTTGGCGACGAAGTTGAAGCGAAGTGCAGTCTGGATTTTGCGAGCGCAATTTCGTACTGACTTTTCATTGAGTAATAGTGGCTTTCAACTTCTAAAAGTTCACTATGTGCCTCATCAACCTCCTTGCTTAAAGTAACCAAACGATTTTCAATGCTTACTGGAGTTACCACCTAATTTCTCCTTTCCACCATTTCCACAAACTGAACAGGTGTCAGTTGCGTTATTTTTCCAATTCCCGCAATACCAGCAACGAAACGGTTCGCTCATAATTTATGTCCACAATTTTCACAACGCCGTACAGAGCGGTCAGATAACTGACGGCCTTTAACGTAACGTTCCAGAACATAAATCGCACACCGATTTCGCTTTTCTTGCAGCCTTACTATCAGTCCTTCCTTGTGCAAAACTGACAACACACCAGAAGCACTTCCGTGGTGCCAGCCAGTCTGGTCAGATAATTCTTTCCATGTCATTCCAATAACACCTGAATCGAATAACAAGTTCAACGTGTTTTGCTGACGGTTGACGGTGGTGCCATTTGAGTCTTCTTCAACTGCTCTGGCACGACTGGTTTCAGAGCCAGACCAGCCTGACGTACCTGCGTACGGTATAACTGGCAAAGCCTCCCACCGATTAACCTTAGCCATTAGTCAAGCCTTTCATTTAGGGCAACAATTACATTTCTAATAGTTGAAGATTCACCATCGAACGTAATCTTTTCATCTAAACTTTTCTGCCATTTATTCCATACTGATTTCAAATCAGTTGCGCCACGAGCATTCGTCAAAGATTTAACAACAGTTTCAATATCTGCTTCACTAAGCGGTACTGATTCTTCGACTGTATCTGCAACCAAAGCAAGAGCGACCTTTTCTGGTTTTACGCTTGTGGAGGTGATTTCAGCCTGTTGCATTTCTTCAGATGAATAAATACCTGACAAGTCCTGTGGGAAGGCTTTACGCAATGCCAAAGCCTCAGCACATTTAGCAATCATCAAGTCTGGCATTTTTTTCCAGATTGGCGAGTTAGCATTATACGAAGCAAACTTTGCGGAAGCATATGTCGGCTTGTCTGAATCCTTGTAATAAACACCAACACGAGCAGCAACAGGTGGAGTTTCTTCCAACCAAATATCTTTCCAAACACCATCAGAGCCACACCATTCGACCATAGTTTGACCGCCGTAGTTGCCAGAACGTTGAGCAACAATACGAAGTCCGTCAATGCTTGATTGAATGGTGTACTTGCCACCGCGACCAATCATGTAAATCTGACGTGCAAACGGGTCAAGCCCTGTTCGCTGACAGAAGTGCAGAAACACTCCGAGTTCAGCATTAGGTACATCTGTCAAACCGAGTTGCTTCAACGCTGCCAATTGCTTGTCGTCCCAAAAGTTCTGACCGACATTTACTGCAAGAGTTCCTTGATTACTCATTTTCTGTGCCTTCCGTTTCTGTTTCTGTTTCTTTTGAACCGTAACTAACAGGAACACCTAATAACCGTGAAAGATAATCGGTGGCTTCCTTGCTATTTAACGGTACTGATTTTTTCTCGCTTCCCATCATGCACCCTTTCTATTTTTAGTCCAACGTGAAATTGTAACAGTCTTCCAGAGTGGAGTTCTGCCATAAACTACATCGGGTTCGGGCATTTGCCCCCGCGATGAATAAGCGGCAACTGTTGAGCGAGTTACTCCAATTTCTTGTGCAACTTCGCTAGTTGTCATGTACTTCGTTTTCATTTTTTCCTTTCTTAGTTTGGGTAGAGCAAGTCCTTACAGAACTGGCTCATTTCTTCTAGTGGAACTTTGCATTGGTCTGGAGTCGTAGCGTCGAAAGCCCACCAACAAAACAGAACAAACAAAACTGTAATTACTATCCAGCCTCTACGGGTAATGTGCCTCATTTTTTCTTCCCTTCATCTCGCTTCCAGACCCAACCAGTTATGAGGTTTGAGTCTTCTTCCATCGCGCAAAGAGCAACAATGTTCAAGTGTTCAATCACGCGTTCTTGGTCAATATCATCAGGAATTTCCAAGGTCAACTGTAATTTCTGCATTAAATTGACTCCTCCATTACTGGTGGAAGCCAAACATGGTCAAACGAAACCAAGTGCCAACCAACATTTTCGCAAACGTACAAAGAATTATCATTGTTACGTTCGATTCGAACCCTGTCT
>CAIRCR010000095.1 GCA_903877065.1 uncultured Pseudomonadota bacterium | reverse complement strand
GTGCTTTAAGTTTTTGACCCGATCTAAACGTCACCACACGACGTGCCGTAATCGGAATTTCTTTTCCCGTTTTCGGGTTGCGTCCAGGACGACCTGTTTTATCACGCAATTCAAATTTACCAAAGCCAGAAAGTTTTACCTGCTCGCCATGATCTAAAGAGCGTTTAATTTCTTCAAAAAAAATATCTACCATGTCTTTTGCTTCACGTTTATTTAAGCCTAATTCGTTAAATAAATTTTCAGCAAAATCTGCTTTTGTTAATGCCATAATTTAATCTCTATGTTTGCGCCAGTTTTCTGGGTTGTTGACGTTTTAAGAATACGCTAACTATATCATTTATTTCAAAATCTGTAAGCGTTTGTGATCAATTACTTGAATCACAAAAACCTGTGAATTGATTTGTAGCAACAGTCATTTTTTCGCGTGTTTTCTTTTTAATACTCGGCTTTAGGTTCGCGAGCTAATAAATTTTGAACCGCTTCACGCGGTGCAAGTCCTTCATAAAGCACTTTGTAAGTTTGTTCTGTGATTGGCATTTCAATTCTCATTTTTTGTGCTAACAAAAATGTTTGTTTTGCCGCCGAAATACCTTCAATTTCTTGCCCAATTTCTTGTTTTGCGTCGTCACTGCTTTTACCTTGACCTAACGCCAACCCAAAACGCCGATTGCGTGATTGATTGTCAGTACAAGTCAAAATCAAATCGCCCAATCCAGCCAATCCCATGAACGTGTCCTGCTTGCCACCAAGTTGAACGCCTAAACGAATAATTTCGTTCAAACCGCGCGTAATCAAAGCCGCACGCGTGTTTGCGCCATAACCTAAGCCGTCTGCAATTCCCGCAGCAATTGCCATCACGTTTTTCACCGCTCCACCGACTTCAACACCAATCAAATCATTGTTGGTATAAGCGCGAAAACGATCACTGTGCAAAATATTGGCTAATTGAGCCGCAAATTCGGGATGCGTTGAAGCAATCGTAATTGCAGTTGGCAAATCCGCCGCGACTTCTTTTGCAAAACTAGGTCCTGAAATCAGGGCGGCTGGTTTTTCTATACCAAAAACTTCGGCGACAATTTCATGCAACAAACCGCCATTTTCTTTATTAAAACCTTTGGTTGCCCAGGCAATTTTTACGTTTTCAGAGACCAATGGTTTCAATCTTTGTAGCGTATCTTTGAAAGCGTGTGACGGAACAGAAACCAAAATAATGTCACTGAACGCCGCAACTTCTGCTAAATCTGACGTGAGCGTCAAATTGTCGTTAAAAGGCAAATTAGGCAAATAGCGACGATTTTCGCGGTCGAGTTTAAGTGTTTTAATATGTGCGTGATGATGCCCCCACAGCAGTGTTTGACAGCCGTTTCGTGCCGCCAACATTGCTAACGCTGTTCCCCAAGACCCTGCGCCAAGTACCGCTATTTTGCTTGCCATAATCGCTTAGTTAATCGTGTCAGAACTAGGTGCATTGCCGCTTTGCTCTTGTTGAGCTTGTGCGTGCTGTGCATAAAGTGCGTCAAAATTAACAGGAGCAAGAATGAATTGTGGGAAACCGCCTTTTGCAACTAAATCCGAAACCACTTCACGTGCATACGGAAATAAAATATTTGGACAAAAACTACCCACCATGCCGCCCATTTCTTGTTCTGTGAACCCAGCTAAAACAAAAATACCCGCTTGTGTGACTTCAACTAAATAGGCAACAGCTTCGCCGCTTTTTACGGTAATTGTTAATTTAATTGCAACTTCAGCAAGGTTTTCGTCAAGCTGTTGAACATTTGTTGCTAAATTAAAATCAACCGTTGGTTCCCATTTTTCAACAAAAATTTGGGGAGAGTTCGGTGTTTCAAATGAAATGTCTTTAGTGTAAATTTTTTGAATTGCGAATTGTTTTTCTACTGCGTTATTTTCTTCAGCCATGATGTTCTCTCTATTTAAAGTTAATGTTTTGAAAAGGGTAAAAATTAAAACGTGCAATACGTTAAGACGCAATGGGATTTTTGCTAGTAATTTTAATTGGCAATTTATAGTCGTTCTGCCACGCATCCATGCCACCAGTCAAAATTAAGACATGGTCAAAACCCGATTTAGTCAACAATTTAGCGGCTGCTGCCGCACGAGTTCCCGTTTGACAAGTGACTAAGAGTAAATTTTTTTGATAGTTTTGTAGATTGGGTAATTGCTCTGCTAATTTGCTAAGTGGCGCGTTTATAGCGTTTACAATGTGACCCTGAATAAAATCAGGCGATTCACGCACATCGATGACAATCGTTCTTTCGTCATCTATTTTTTGCACAGCTAACATCGGTGAAATCGAATCAAACCGTTTGAACGCGGTATCAAAAAATTCTTGTATAAGTAAAAATGTCACGACAGCCAGTGCCAGCGACAGAATGTAATGATTTAAAATAAATTCAAGATAACGATCCATGAGTGTGCTTTTTTATGATGTGGATAAAAGATTAGGCAAAATCATAACCTAATTTTGCATTGTAGAGGGCGCATTTATGTAAAAAATAATTTAAAACTGCACCCTCAGAGCTGAAATAAAGCCATTTATGTGCCAATAAAACACCGTGTTAGTTCATGATTTGTCATTTTATTTTCTAACGATTCGTGCGTTTTAATTTCACAAGTCACGCGTAAATAATTCGGTGTATAACCAAACACTTGCACGTTGCCATTCGGTAATTCTTCACGTTGACCTTCCCACAATACTGAAAAAATTTCGCCTGCATTTTGCTGATAAAACGCTCGTTTCATTTCTTCGGCTAAACGGTGCAATTGTTCACTGCGTTGTTTTTTAATTTCATGCGGCACAGGATTTGGTAATGTCGCAGCTTTTGTGCCTTCGCGTGGCGAATAAGTGAAAATATGAATATGTCCAAAACCACAGCGTTGAATAAAATCGACACTTTCTTGCCATTCTTCTTCGGTTTCGCTGGGAAAGCCGACAATGATGTCTGTCGTCACGTTGAAATTCGGAATTTTTCGTAACCGTTCTAAAATTTGCTCGTATTCGTCCGTTTTGCAACGTCGTGCCATTCGTCGCAAAACAGCATCTGAACCGCTTTGCAATGGTAAATGTAAATGCGGCATCAAACGTGGATTATCAAATAACGTAAAAAATTCATCGTTTAATTCCCAAGGTTCAAGCGATCCTAAACGCAAACGAGGGATGTCTGTTTGCGCCAAAATCGCTTGAATCAAACTGACGATATTTTCGCCATTATCACTGCCATAACCACCTAAATGCACACCCGTTAAAATAACTTCGTTAATCCCTTGTGCATGCAACGCATTGATTTCGAGAATCACGTCAGCAATCGAGCGACTGACTTCGTCGCCCCGCGCCACCGTGACGATGCAAAATGTACAGCGATAACGGCAACCGTCTTGTACTTTGACAAAAGCGCGTTGTCTACCGCGTGTAAACAAAGATATTTCTGCGGGTTCGGTTGCCATCGCGGGCATGGTTTCAAAGGTTAATTCGCTTAACGATTTTTCAACTAAATTTTCTTTGTCTTTGTTACTGACAACTAAATCAACACCCAATAAATTTTGTGCCTCGTCGGCGTTTAATGTCGCGTAGCAACCGCTGACGACTAATTTTGCTTGTGGATTTTCACGGTGGATACGGTGAATAAGTTGACGTGATTTTCGGGCAGCATCTTGCGTCACTGCGCACGAGTTGATGACAACTAATTGGGCTGTACTAATGTCACGCGTGATGACATGACCTTTAGTTTGAAAGGCTTGCGCCCATGTTTCTAATTCGGCTTCGTTTAAACGACAGCCTAAAGTTTTTAAATGAATTTGCATTAAATTTAGGTTTACAAAAAAGGTTCAAGGTGTAAGAAAAGTGTGAATCAAACTATAATAGCCGTGTCACTTATTTTTTAACTTTTTGGGATTTTAGCACAATGAATTCAAACGAATGGTTCACCGAAGAAATGCTTTCAACTGGCACAGCATTTTCACTCAAAATTAAATCGAAACTTCACGAAGAACAATCTGATTTTCAAAAACTGGAAATTTACGACACGGAAACGTTTGGAAAGTTGATGGTAATTGACGGTTGTACGATGGTTTCAACCCGCGACAATTTCTTTTATCACGAAATGATGAGCCATCCTGCGTTGTTTTCACACCCCAATCCAAAACGTGTTTGGATTATTGGCGGCGGTGATTGCGGCACGTTGCGCGAAGTTTTAAAGCACAAAAATGTTGAAGAAGCGGTTCAAATTGATATCGACGAACGAGTGACTCGTTTAGCTGAAATTTATTTTCCTGAATTATGCGAATCAAACGGCGATTCACGCGCAGATTTGAAATTTATCGACGGCATTAAATGGTTAAAAGATGCTGCGCCAAATTCAGTGGATTTAATCATTGTCGATAGCACAGATCCCGTCGGTGTAGCGGAAGGTTTATTCGGTGAAGCGTTTTATCGTGATTGCGTCGCGTGTTTGGCTGAAGACGGTATGCTTATTCAACAAAGTGAATCCGCGTTATTGCATTTGGATTTGATCAAAGATATGCGTGCTGCTATGAAAACAGCTGGCTTTGGTTATCAGCAAACCTTATTTTTCCCACAATGTATTTACCCATCGGGCTGGTGGAGTGGCACAATTGCCAGCAAAGCCGCGTTAAATTTTCGTGCTGACGATTGCGCTAACAAAGATTTCAACACCACTTATTACAACCTCGATATTCATCACGCGGCAATGGCGCAACCTGAATTTTTCAAAAAAGCATTCGCTTAACTTACCTTTTCGAGAACAGTTATGTTTGACACAAAAACAATTGATGACATGGCAAATAAATTAGCAGGTGTTATTCCCCCTGCTTTGCACACCATCAAAGAAGATTTAGAAAAAACTTTCCACGCCATTTTACAAAGCGCGTTAGGCAAATTGGATTTAGTGACTCGTGAAGAATTTGAAGTGCAAAAATTAGTGTTAGCAAAAACTCGCACCAATTTAGAAGCTCTTGAAAAGCGTGTCGCAATTTTAGAAGAATCGCTCGCGTCAACGCAAAATTAAGAGAACAAAATGGGTTTAGCCGTTATTTACAGTCGCGGTCGTTCTGGTATTGACGCGCCCTTAGTTACCGTTGAAGTTCACGTTGCTAATGGTTTGCCAGCGTTAAATATCGTAGGGTTGCCCGAAACGGCGGTAAAAGAAAGTAAAGATAGGGTGCGTGGCGCGATTCAGAATTGCCGTTTCGATTTTCCAGCACAACGTATTACTGTGAATCTTGCACCTGCTGATTTACCAAAAGAAGGTGGACGATTTGATTTAGCGATTGCCTTAGGAATTTTGGCGGCAAGTGGACAAATTTCATCGAAAAATTTGGAGCAATACGAGTGTGTTGGTGAACTGTCTTTGGGTGGTGAATTGCGTCCGATTATTGGTGTGTTGCCGATTGCGATTCGAGCGCGTGATTGCAAGCGGCAACTGATTTTACCAAAAGAAAATACGGCGGAAGCCGCATTGGTTAAAAACGTTGAAATTTTACCTGCGGCGCATTTGCTTGAAGTTTGCGCTCATTTGAATGGACGGACGCAAATTCAAACAACGTATCAACAACTGCAACCGACAGAAGTTTTGCACGAATTGGATTTTTCTGACGTCCACGGACAATATCACGTTAAGCGAGCTTTTGAAATTGCGGCGGCTGGCGCGCATAACGTGTTAATGCTAGGTCCTCCAGGAACGGGAAAATCAATGTTAGCGGCGCGTTTGCCGACAATTTTGCCGTCGCTAACCGAAGAGCAAGCACAAGAAACAGCGGCGATTGCTTCAATTAGTGACCAAGGTTTGGACGTGGCGAATTGGTTGCGCCCGCCTTATCGTGCGCCACATCATTCGGCATCGGCGGCGGCGTTAGTTGGTGGCGGTAGCAATCCGCGTCCAGGTGAAATTTCGTTATCGCATTACGGCACACTGTTTTTGGATGAATTGCCAGAATTTGACCGAAAAGTATTGGAAGTGTTGCGTGAACCTTTGGAAACAGGACACATCACGATTTCGCGTGCGGCTCGTCAGGTTGATTTTCCAGCACGTTTTCAGTTAATTGCGGCAATGAATCCATGTCCGTGTGGTTATTTAGGGGATACATCGGGGCGTTGTCATTGCAGTTCAGAACAAGTTGGGCGTTATCGAGCAAAAATTTCAGGTCCATTATTAGATAGAATTGATATGCACCTCGAAGTACCGCGTGTTCCGCATGACGTATTACGAAAAGGTTCGCCCGATGGTGAAGAATCAAGTGCAACGATTCGAGCGCGGGTGATTGCGGCTCGAAATTTGGCGATTGCTCGTTATGGCAAGGCGAATGCGGCGTTGAATGCTCAAGAAGTGAAGCAATGGTGTAGTTTGTCGGATTCAAGTCATCGCTTATTAGATCAAGCGATGGAGCGATTTGGATTGTCGAATCGTGCTTATCATCGAATTTTGAAATTAGCACGCACAATTGCCGATTTAGCAAATTCACCTGACATAGAAATTCAGCATTTAAGTGAAGCAATTGGCTATCGAAAGCTGGATCGTAGTAATTGAAACGAATGTTAAAAGTCGCTAAAAAGCATTAAAAACAGCGTTATTTCACGTTTTACTTGCAAAAATAGACTTTATCGATATAATACACAGGGTAAGTTTTTAGGTGGACTGGCTGAGCGGTCGAAAGCAACGGTCTTGAAAACCGTCGAACCGAAAGGTTCCTGGGGTTCGAATCCCTAGTCCATCGCCAAAAACTACTCCTCGATTTAAAAAAAGATTCATTTCCCTCGTTTCAACTTATTGTAAGCCGCATTTATTTGTTTTTGTTCTGCTTCCATAATTTTTTTAATCGATTCTGGTTTATTCACCCACTTATCTGGATGTGTTCGATTTGATTCACGTTGATAAGCCGCTTTTAACTCCTCTTGTGTAAAGTTTGAATTTAATCCCAAAATTTGTTCAGGTCTGCGATTATCCACAGGAATTTCAGATTTACCGACATTCATGGTCGAAAATTGGGCTTGACGACTTTTCTGAGATTGAAAATTTTGTTTTTTACGCGCTTGTAAAAACTTCGTGAAACTAAAATAATTCAAAATTTCAAAAAACGACATACTTTTAGCAAACAAAAGTCCGAATGAAAAACCCGTAACCGTCATAACCATCAAAAAATTTGGATCGAGCAACTCATAAACAATCGGAACAAAAATAATCGATAAAAACCACGTTTTTAAAAATCCCATTCCACGCAAATTACCAATCGCGTAACCTGAACCAAACGACATTAAAAAATATAAAACCACACCACTGTTTTGAATAACCATTGATAAAAATTATCCTAATTTCGCTCGTGCAATCATGTTGCTGGTCGATTGACCTTCAACAAACGACAAAATTTTCACTTCACCGCCATTTGCAATTACAGCCGAGCCTCCCACAACGTCTTCGGGGTTGTAATCTCCACCTTTAACAATTACGTTTGGCAACAAACGGTTATAAAGTCGTTCAGGCGTTTCTTCACCAAAAGAAACGACCCAATCAACACATTCCAACGCCGCCAATACTGCCATTCGTGCTTGCAAATCGTTAATTGGACGAGAATCACCTTTAAGCATTTTTACCGATTCATCCGAATTTACCGCCACGCATAATCGGTCGCCTAAGGCTTTTGCTTGTTGCAGATAAGTAATGTGTCCAATGTGCAGCAAATCAAAACACCCGTTTGTCATAATCACTTTTTCGCCGTGTGCTTGCGCTCGAACCATGCACGCCGCCAATTCTTCTTCCGAAACCACACCAAATAAAGCATCTCGATGAGTGTGCATTTCGCGTGTTAATTCAAGTGCTGAAACGGTAGATGTTCCCACTTTGCCAACAACTATTCCTGCGGCTAAATTTGCCAAATACATCGCCTCACGTAACGGTAAATCAATTGCTAAACCCAACGCCATAACAGCAATAACGGTATCACCAGCCCCCGTCACGTCGAAAACATCTTTCGCTTGTGCGGGCAGAGAATGCGTTGTAGCCAAATCAATCAAACTCATGCCCGCTTCGCCGCGTGTGAGTAACAAATTGTTTATTTTTTGTTGTGCTAATAAGTCGCGTCCTTTTCCGATTAACGTTTCAATTTCACCTTCACCAACAACAGCCTGTAATTCGCCCAAATTCGGCGTAATTAAATCAACATAAGCGTAACGCTTATAATCTGTGCCTTTCGGGTCAACAAGTGTTTTTAAACCCGCTTTTTTAGCCATTGAAATGTAATCCGCAACATTTTTCAACGTGCCTTTTCCGTAGTCCGAAAAAACGACGACTTCATGTGTTTGCGTGTGTCTTTTCAAATTTTCAGCTAATTCAATGTGATTAAAAGTTAACGGTGTTTCTTCAAAATCAATTCGTAACAATTGCTGATGCTGTGCCATCACACGCAATTTGCAAATGGTGTGTAACCCTTTTTCGACGATAAAATCACATTCCACACCTTCGGCACACAATAAACGCTGTAATTGCTCGCCGTCGGAGTCGTCGCCGATGACACCAAGCAATGTTACTTTTCCGCCTAATTTAGCGATATTTAATGCCACGTTTGCCGCGCCACCAAGACGTTCTTCGATACTTTTAACTTTTACGACTGGCACAGGAGCTTCGGGTGAAATTCGTGCAGCTCTGCCCGACCAATAACGATCAAGCATCACGTCACCAATGACTAAAATTCGTGCGGCTGAAAAATCAGGCAAATTGACTAACATTTAAATTTTCCTCAATTACGCCACACCAATAGTGACCAATTAAAATATGTGTTTCTTGAATGCGTGCTGTGATTATCGAAGGCACGGTTATTGTTAATGTCGCAATGTCAATTAACGTACCGCCGCTTTCGCCAGTTAATGCAATCACATTCAAGTTTTTGGCTCGAGCAGTTTGTGCGGCTTGAATGATATTTTTACTGTTCCCTGACGTTGAAATTGCAATCAAGGTATCGCCCGAATTTCCTAACGCTTCAATTTGCCGCACAAATACGCTATCAAAATCAAAATCGTTAGCGTGTGCGGTCAAAATTGACGTGTCAGTTGTCAACGCAATCGCAGGTAAAGCACGGCGTTTTTGTTCATAACGCACAACAAATTCTGCGGCGAGATGTTGCGCGTCGGCGGCACTTCCGCCGTTGCCACACAATAAAATTTTGTTGCCGTTTTGAAATGTCGTTATCAATAAATTTGCCGCAGATTCGACCGATTCACTGCAACGTTCTGCCAATTGCATAACTGCAATGTGTTGTTTTAGTTCTTCGTTAAATGTTTTCAATTTGAATTCTCCGCGCCTGAATAAATTTGTGCTTTGATTGTGTAACGCATTAGATTTGATTTTTAGTTTGTGAAATCCAAAACTGAATTTGGTGCTGATTTAAAAAATAAAAAGGCTCAAAGTGCAAATATTCACCTTGAGCCTTTGACGTGACTTTTTGAAAAATTTATTTCGCCGCAGTTGAGCGATAATACTCAATTGCCGCACCAACACCGCTACCTGCTTTGATGTCAAAACCACAATCTAGCATTGCCATTTCAGCTCCCGCAATTGCGCCAAGCATTGAAACGTCGTTCATATCACCCATGTGACCAATACGGAAAACTTTACCCATAACTTCAGATAAACCGCCGCCGAGCGAAATGTTGTAACGATTAAACGCCACGCCAATGACTTCACGCGCATCTTTATCGGCTGGAACAACAACAGCTGTCACGGTATTTGAATGGAAACCGTCTTGAGCGCAAGTTGTTAAACCCCACGCGGCAATCGCACGACGCACACCTTCGCCTAAACGTGCGTGACGAGCATAAACGTTGTCCAAACCTTCCGCAAATAACATATCGAGCGATTTACGCAAACCGTAAAGCAACGGTAAATTTGGTGTGTAAGGTGTGTAACCCGTTGCGTTATTTGTAATTTGGTCTTTTAAATCCAAGAAACAACGTGGGAAAGTCGAAGTTTCAGCGGCTTTCAAGGCTTTTGCACTAAACCCTAAAAATGCACCGCCTGCTGGCAACATGAAACCTTTTTGTGAACCGCTAATAATTGCGTCAACGCCCCATTCGTCCATTTTAAATTCAATACTTGCAATTGAACTTACGCCATCAACAAACAAAAATGCAGGGTGATTTGCCGCGTCAATTGCTTTACGCATTCCAGCCACGTCAGATGTTACGCCCGTTGAGGTTTCGTTATGTGTGGCTAAAACAGCTTTGATTTCGTGGTTTGTATCTGCTTTTAAACGCGTTTCTAATTTGTCTAACGGAACACCTTTGCCCCATTGTTCTTCGTGTAATTCCACTTCAAAGCCTAAGCGTGTTGCCATGTTTGCCCATAAATGTGCAAATTGTCCAAAACGATAAATTAAAACTTTATCGCCTTGATTTAAAACGTTAGTTAATGCAACTTCCCAACCCGCTGTTCCTGTTGCTGGAAAAATAAATGCTTGCCCTGTGGTTGTGCCGAAAACTTTTTTTAAATCTTCGAGCAACGGTGAAAATAATTTTGGAAACACGGGTGAACGATGATCTTCCATTGGAACGTGCATTGCATTTAAAACTTCATTCGGCACATTTGTTGGACCTGGAATATAAAGATGGTTACGACCTGCCATGATTTTCTCTCTTATTAAGTTGATGGTTAAAAAACGCGCAATCATGACATAGCGACCTTTAATCAGCAAGGATTGACGCGCTCAAGGGGGTGATTAAAAGCGATGAGATTAGGTAAGATGAAGAGTACAGAAAAACTATTTTGATATTTTTTGATTGTCACGAACATCTTGCGATACGTTGTTGGAATCAATTCGATATTTGCAAAAATTTAATTCTAGCCTTTATTTTCCAAGCTATCGGCTACACAACACTGATTTCGTCCTTGATTTTTAGCTTCATAAAGTGCTTTGTCGGCACGTTCAAAAAAACTGTCTTCAGTATCATCTTCGGTTAATTCAGTTAATCCACACGAAATAGTAATCGCCACTGATTTTCCATTAGAATTAAAACCAGTGCTTGCCACTAATTCACGCAACTCTTCCACTAAAATAAAAGCAGAATCACGCCCAGTATTTGGTAACAGCATGACAAATTCTTCACCACCAAAACGGGCAAGAAAATCGGTATCTCGTTTACGTTCTTGCAATAAACTCGCGGTAAATGCGAGAACTTTGTCTCCCGATTTATGACCGAACGAGTCGTTAATTTTTTTGAAATGGTCAATGTCCCAAATGACAAACGTCAAAGGCGAACCGTAACGTTTATAACGAGCAAATTCTTCTTTAATGCGTTGATTATAAGCATTTCGATTCGGTAATCCTGTCAGTGCATCTTGCATTGCTTGTGTGTGAATAACCTTTAACTCCATTTTTAAATTTTCAGCATCTAATTCCATTGAAATCATTTTATTGATGAGTTCAGCCATGTAATCTTGAAATTGTAACTGCTGTTCTTTTTCTTGCTGATGATGCGTTTTGATATTGCTCGAAACCGTTTTAAAACAGTTATTGACCATTGATTTTAGCGAATCAATAGAAGTTGTTTTAATCGCTTGAATTTGCAATTCTCGAATGTCAGTAAAAACCGATTGATCTAATTTATTACGACTTTTGACAGAATCTGTCAGTGCTGAATTTGTTTGTGTCACAATAAAATTTAACTCAGACAATTGCACTGCAATGTGTAGCAAAAACTGGTCAATGTCTTGCTGATCTGCGTCGCTATATTCTTTAATTTCAATTAGCAGTTGCACCACTTCATCTAAAATTTCTTCAAATGGTTTAGTCGCTTTATTTGGATTGAGTAATTCTTCTTTAATCAACTTAGCTTGTGCTTCAAAAACCTCTGGCACAGCTAATGTTTCAAAATATTGCAATAAATGTTCACCGACCATATTCACGTCAATATAAACAACGGGTTCAATAATATTTTCCACGCCCATGTTTTCAATAGCAGGCAGTTCACTCGGCTCAATAATTTTCAAAATTTCCAAAAACAAATCACTGGCTTGCTCAAATCCCGTTTCTTCTTTTATGGCAAATGCTTGTAATTCACGCAACGCCGATTGTTCTTGTGGGCTGGTGTATTGACGTAATAAAAATTCAAACAATAAACCAAGGTTAAGAATTTTCTTTTGCAAAGGAAGGTTTTTTATCGATTCAGTAAACGTTTTTAATTCAGCTTTTAACGTTTTTGATTCAATATCACCTTTGACGTGATTACGCACACGCAACAAAATGGGGTCAAGATTTTTGTCGTGACCTTCGCTAACAATTGACAATTGAATAATAAATTGACGCAACAATTTTTCTTTTTCCTGATGCTCATGTTCAATTTTATTTTGGGCATCTAAAAGATTGAGATATTTTTTGCGCCATTGCTCACTAAAATCTTCATTGTTTTTATTGAAAAAACCCATAATTTTGCTCTCTTTTCGACGTGATAAATGTGGCGAATGGCGTGTTATTTTTTTGCCGCACTTTCTTGTGCGATGAGTTGATTCATCACTTCAATCATTTTTTCATGCGAACCCGCAAGAGGACCGCTCGTTTTATATTTTCCGTTGATAATAATTGCAGGTACACCAGTAATACCATATTTTGCAGCCAATGCACCCGCTTGACGAACTTTCGTATCAACTAAAAATGAATTAAATGTCGCTTTAAAATCGGCTTCACTGACACCATGTGCCGCAAAAAATTTTGCTAATTGTTCTTCGGTTTCCAAATGTTCTTTTTTCACTTGAATCGTGTCAAAAAAATCAGCGTGAATTTTATCAACAACACCTAAGGCTTCTGCAACGTAATAGGCTTTTGCGTGTTTGCCCCACATTTCACTAAAAACAGCGGGTTGACGAATGAACTCCACATTTTTCGGCAACGTTTTTACCCATTTAGCTAACGTCGGTTCAAAATCAAAACAGTGTGGACAGCCGTACCAAAAAAATTCAATGACTTCGACTTTGTTCACATCGTGCGTGGGTTGAGCAGGTGTAACGAGTTCATAGCCAACCGTTGTTTCAGTAGCCGCTTGAGCTAAATTAAATGACGTTGCAACCGCTAATGACAACGCAAATAAACCGTGACGCGTTAATTTTTTAAGCATTTTTATCCTCTCTATTTCATGGTCGCAATACGATTTGCGACGGCTTTTATTTCATCTTCGGTCATTTTAACCGCAATCATGTGCATCATATTTTCGTTAGTATTACTGCGTTTGCCTGATTTAAAATCGGTTAAAGCCTTAATTAAATACGCTTTATGTTGCCATCTAAGCGCAGGAAAACCAGCAGGTTGATTGCCTTCACCGTGAGGACCGTGACACGCAATACACGCTGATACCTCTCGTTTTAAATCACCGTTACGATACAAGTCACCACCTTGAGCCACTAACGTTTCGTGTTCAGCGCGTTCTTGTGCGCTTTCGTTTGGATCTGCGGGTTCACCAGCAATTTTTTGTTCTGCGTAATAATTAGCAATATCGACCATATCGTTTTCGGTCAAACCAATGGCTAACGTTGACATGATTGGATCTTTGCGCGAGCCGTTTTTAAAGGCTTTTAGCTGATTTACGAGATACCCTGCGTTTTGTTGGGCGAGTTTGGGAAACATTGCCGTCGAACTGTTACCGTGTTCGCCGTGACAACTCACGCAATTCGCTGATTTTTGCTTACCAGCATTGACTCTGTCAATGTGCGTCATTTCGGCGTGAACTTGCGAAACGCCACCACTCAAAAGCACGGTTAAAGCAATGGCGAGAATTTTTTTTTGCATCTTATTTTCCCTAGAAAGTAATTAACTAAATGTACACAAACCCGCGTGTGTGCTTAAATTCTACCCCAAATCAACATTCTGTGCGAGATACCATGAACCCACTTTATCATCAAGCCAAATTCATCAACAGTTCACCCAGTTTGCGTGACACACCGCCCGATACGGGTTTAGAAATTGCCTTTGCTGGTCGTTCCAATGCGGGAAAATCAAGCGCAATTAACACGCTAACTCGTCAAAATGGATTGGCACGAATCAGTAAAACACCAGGGCGAACGCAAATGCTCAATTTTTTTACGTTAAATGAACAGCTACGTTTTGTGGATTTACCTGGTTACGGTTACGCGAAAGTGCCGTTGCCTGTGAAAAAACAATGGCATCAACTGATGGAAAATTATTTACTCAAACGTAAGTCGTTGTGCGGAATGATTTTGGTGATGGACGTGCGTCATCCGTTAACAGAATTTGATTGGCAAATGATTGAATGGTGTCAACACGCGCAATTACCGTTGCACATTATTTTGACGAAAGCAGATAAATTAACTTACGGCGCGGGGAAAAATACGTTGTTGCAAGTGCAAAAAGAATTGAGTGAATTACCCATGCCGTTGACGTTACAACTATTTTCTTCATTGAAAAAAACGGGCATTGACGAAATTCATGCCGCGTTGAATCGCTTATTTGCAGCGAGAACGTAAATTTTTCCAACCACTAAAAATATAAAAACTGATGAGTTTTCTTCATCAGTTTTTCGGTATCATTTCATTTTTTGTGGTTCTAAATAGGCGATATTCAAATGGTCGTCAATCAGATATTTACGCGCCACATTTCGGACTTGTTCAGCGGTGACTTGATTGATTTTCGTAACATATTCCGCTTCTTTTTTCCAACCCAAACCAACGGTTTCAAGCATTCCAAGTTGCATTGCTTGATAAAAATTTGAATCACGTTGATACACTTCACTTGCTAACACTTGCGCTTTGATACGTTGTAATTCCGCGGGTTCAACCAATTTTGTTTGCAATTGAGCGATTTCTTGTTTAAACGCGGCTTCAACATCCCAAACGGTTTTACCTTCGGCGGGTGTGCCTTCAAGTTCAAATAAATTATCAAGTCGTGATGTTAAGTTATAACCCGCATTTGCCGCGACGGCGATTTGTTTACCGCGAATCAACGAACTACTCAATCGCGCACTGCTTCCACCGTCTAAAACACCAGCCAAAACTTCTAATGCGTAGGCTTCGCTTTCATTCTCAACTGTCTTCAACGTCGGAACGTGATAACCCAATACAACCGACGGTAATTTTGCAGGCACTTTTACCGTCATTTTACGCACGCCGATTTGTGGTGCCTCGGTTTGAGGTTTTAACGGCAAAATTTCGCTGGTTTTTAAATCACCAAAATACTGCTGTGCCAAAGCAAAAACATCCGCGCTTTTTACGTCACCGACAACGACCAACGTCGCATTATTTGGCGCATACCAACGTTGATACCACGCTTGTAAATCGGGTGCAGTGTAAGCAGTAATATCGGTTTGCCAGCCAATAATTGGGTTTTTGTAAGGACTGCTTGTGTACGCCATCGAGGCAAATTGTTCTGCCATTTTTGCTTGCGGATTATCTTCGGTTCGCATTCGACGTTCTTCGGTAACGACTTCTAATTCTTTTTTCAATTCTTCAGGCAGAATGTGCAAATATCGCATTCTGTCGGCTTCAAGTTCAAAACTTACTGCCAATTTTGATGCTGTCATTGTTTGAAAATAAGCGGTGTAATCTTGTCCTGTAAACGCATTTTCTTCACCGCCATTTTCAGCGATAATGCGTGAAAATTCACCTGCGGGATGTTTGTCTGTGCCTTTAAACATCGTGTGTTCAAGCATATGTGAAATACCTGTAATGCCGTTTGGTTCATAGCTTGAGCCGACTTTATACCAAACTTGCGATACAACAACAGGTGAACGATGGTCTTCTTGAACAAGAATTTTTAAACCGTTGGTTAAAATGTGTTCGGCAATTTGAGGGGTTGCGAAACTGGTTACAGGTAAAAAAAATAATAAAGATAATAATTTTTTCATAAATATCAAAACGGTTAAACGCAGTAAAAGTTTCAGGGGGATTCAAGTAGCAATTGCAATAGCTTTAAATCCATGCAGTTCCATTCTACATTAAACTAAATTAGCTTCCTTCTCTAAGTTGTTTACGTTCATGAACAATAAAATACAAATTACGAAAATAAATCAATAAGCCACTTGCTTGCCCCATAATAAAAACGGGGTCTTGGCGGTAAATGGCATAAGCCAACAAAGTCACGCCGCCGCTAATACTGAAATACCAAAACGCGACAGGAAAAACGCTTTTTTTTACTTTTTCGCTTTTGAGCCATTGGACAATAAAGCGTGCGGAAAATAACGCTTGCCCTAAAAATCCAACGCCTAACCAAATAGTTTCTTGACTAAAATTAAGGTTCAATTTCGCTTACCTCAGTGAGTTTCATTCGGGTTTTTAACCACATCACGCCGATTATGTCGCTAATTCCAACCCATAAACGATCAAGCGTGCCGTAATTAGACACGCCTCGCTCTCTTGCACGATGTGTCACGGGAATTGAAACGACTTGATAACCTGCGCGTAACATTAAAGCGGGTAAAAAACGGTGATAGTGATCGAAAAATGGTAATTGTAATGCTGCGTCACGCATAAAAACTTTTAAGCCACAACCCGTGTCGGGTGTCGCGTCACCCAGTAAACGTGAGCGAATGCCGTTGGCAAATTTTGACGAAAATAAACGCCACGCGGAATCGTGCCGTTGATTTCGCCAACCCGCAATCATGGCTAATTTGGGATTGATTTCACGTTGTGCTTGCAATTGCGCGTACAAATTTGGAATGTCGGCAGGATTGTTTTGCCCGTCGCCGTCGAGCGTGGCAATCACGGAGAATTTTGCAGCTTTGATACCTGTGTAAATCGCGGCACTTTGTCCGCAACTTTTTTCATGATGAAAAACACGCAGATTTGGGCTGGTTTTTTGCGCCGTTTTCAACACGTTTAATGTGTCATCGCGACTGCCATCATTGATATAAATAATTTCATAATCAGAAAAGTTATTTAACGCAGCAATAATTTCGTTCAGTAATGGATTGATATTTTCCACTTCATTATGAACAGGAATAACGATTGAAATCGTCATAAAAGCCTCGAATTTTTAGAATTGAACCATAAAAAAAGGGCCACATTTAAAATGTAGCCCTTCTTTTTCGCTAGTGTACTGAATAAAAAATTCAACAATACACAAACCAGAAAGATTAACGTTTTGAGTATTGTGGACGTTTTCTTGCTTTGTGTAAGCCGATTTTTTTACGTTCCACTTCACGCGAATCACGAGTCACAAAACCTGCTTTTCTTAATGCAGGACGTAATGTTTCATCGTAAACCATCAACGCACGAGTTAAACCGTGACGAATTGCGCCAGCTTGACCAGAAGGACCGCTGCCTTTCACGATAACGTTAATGTCAAACTTACCGACCATATCAACACATTCTAACGGTTGGCAAGAAACCATTTGATCTGTTTTGCGACCAAAATAAACTTCCAAATCTTTGTCGTTAACCGTAATTTTGCCTGTTCCTACTTTGGCATAAACTCGTGCCGTAGCACTTTTACGACGACCAGTTCCATAATATTGAGTTGCAGCCATGTTTATTTACTCACAAATAATTCTAAAACTTTGGGTTGTTGCGCTTGATGCTCGTGTTCTGCGCCAGCATACACTTTCAACTTTTTGAACATTGCACGACCTAATGGATTGTTAGGTAACATACCTTTAACCGCTGTCGTTAAAATACGATCTGGAAAGGTTTTTCTTAATTTACCTAACGTCGTTGTTTTCAAGTTACCGATGTAACCTGTGTGATGTTGATAAAGTTTGTTTTTTTCTTTGTTGCCTGTCACACCGATTTTTTCCGCATTGACAACGATGATGTAATCACCCGTATCAACGTGCGGTGTATATTCTGGTTTGTGTTTACCACGAAGGCGTAAAGCGATCTCAGATGCCAAACGACCTAACGTTTTTCCTTCTGCATCAACCACATACCAATCGCGTTTTACTTCTGCGGGTTTTGCGCTAAATGTTTTCATTGTTTTTATTTCTACCAAAAATCTCAATAATGAGAGCGAAAATTCAAGTAAATCACCAGCTTTCGTAGCCGATTCTTATCCCCGCATTATAGACTAGGATTAACTTATATAACAAGTTTTGAAGCTAGAGTTCAGCAATTCTCAATTATGAAAACTGCTCGTGTTGTATAAAAGAGTTTATGCACAATAAGGCGAGGCACCTGTAACCATTTGCCGACGTAGTGTCTGTTGATGTACAAGTCCGCAAATAGTCTGCATGACTGTCCCATAAATAGAATGAGAGCAACGAAATCG
>CAIRCR010000094.1 GCA_903877065.1 uncultured Pseudomonadota bacterium | reverse complement strand
TACTTGTGTAGCACTACCAATTTTTTGTCATGTATTGAGATCCATTTTATCTGTCTCTGCAAAATTTCATGTTATCGGCAGCGGCTTAACTTAATGGCATTGACCCGTACTGCTCGTGGGAGCACGGTTTGAATGAAAATACCAACGGCTTGATTCGCCAATATTTTCCCAAAGGAACCACGTTTGAAAATATCACACCTAAAGATATTGCCAACGTCATGCACCGCCTCAATAATCGTCCTCGTAAGACACTAAACTACCGACCCCCTCATGCTGTATTTTTTGAGGAGTTCAATCGCAAAGCTGCATGAGATATGGAATTGCACTTGCTACTTGAATCCGCCAAATGTTAAAAGACTTTTATTCAACTACTTATACATAATGGCATTCACAACGTGTTGTTTCGTGTGCTTGCTTTGACTCCCTCGCTTATCGGTCGGTTCAAAAAATTTTTCGATAAGCTGCCATTCCTTTGGTTTTAAGTCACTTGGATACGCCATAATCGCCAACACCATCGTTTAAAAAATAGTTTGATTTTATCCGATTTTGTTTTGCCAGACAGGTTCTCAAACTTAATTTAACGTTGCATTTTTGATGTCAAAACACCACAGACACAAAAAAATCTGCTCACTGTTTAAGCTGGGCAGATTTTTAAGGTTAAAACTGAAATTACCTTTTTACGAAAGCGCACTCATGTTTGCTTTTGCGATTTCAGCGATTTTACCGAATGCGTCAATATCACGAACTGCAATATCTGCTAAAACTTTACGATCAATTTTCACGTTTGCTTTAGTTAATCCGTTAATTAAACGGCTGTATGAAATGCCAAATATTCGCGAAGCTGCGTTTATTCGCACAATCCATAACGCACGAAATTGACGTTTTCTTTGTTTGCGATCGCGGTAAGCATACTGACCTGCTTTGATTACCGCTTGTTTTGCAACGCGGTAAACTCGGCTTCTTGCGCCGTAATAACCTTTTGCTTGCTTAAGAACTTTTTTGTGTCTTGCTCTGGCGGTAACGCCACGTTTTACTCTAGGCATGATTTATTTCCTTAGTAGTTAAAGATAAGGAATCATGCGATTTACCATGCGTATATCCGAAGGATGTACGGAGTTTGGCGAGCGCAATTGTCTTTTTCTTTTGGTTGATTTTTTTGTCAAGATATGACGGCGATGTGAATGACCACATTTAATACCGCCGTTACCCGTGCGCGAAAAACGCTTTGCAGCTCCGCGATTGGTTTTGATTTTTGGCATTTGTTTCGCTCCAAATAAAATTAAAAGTGTCCCTAAGAATAGTTCGATTAGGCAAAATGCGTGGCCTAAACAAAACTAAAATCACACGTCCTGTGAGACTTGTACTGCTATTTTTTCTTTTTAGGTGACATGACCATCACCATTTGTCGCCCTTCCATTTTTGGGAACTGCTCAACAATTGCCAGCTCCTCCAAATCCTTTTCGATACGTTTCAAAACATCCATTCCCAACTCTTTGTGCGCCATTTCACGTCCACGATAACGCAACGTAATTTTAGTTTTGTCGCCTCCGGTTAGAAATTTAATCAGGTTTTTCAGCTTGACTTGATAATCGCCTTCGTCCGTTCCAGGACGGAATTTGATTTCTTTAATCTGAATTTGCTTTTGATTTTTCTTAGCAACAGCGAGTTTTTTGCTTTGCTCAAACTGAAACTTACCGTAGTTCATAATTTTACAAACTGGTGGATCCGCGTTTGGCGAAATTTCTACTAAATCCAAATCTGCGTCATAAGCAATTTTTTTCGCTTCATCCAACGGAATAATCCCTAATGACTCACCGTCTGCGCCTGTGACTCGAACCCGTCGTGCGGTAATCATGTCATTTAAGCGTGTTTCATCTTTTTTCGCAGCGATACCTTAATCCTCCACGTTAATTATTCTTTATTTGCGATAACTTGCGCGAGTTGCGCGTTAAATTCTTCTATCGACAAACTACCTAAATCCTCACCCTTTTGAGTGCGTACCGTCATGTTTTGTTCTTCTAATTCTTTGTCACCGATAATGACAAGATAAGGCACGCGCTGCATAGAATGCTCGCGGATTTTAAACCCGATCTTTTCATTTCTCAAGTCACAATGACAACGAATCCCTTTTGATTCAAGCATCTTAAACACTTTATGTGCGTAATCGTCATGCCTTTGAGCAATCGTTAATACTTGAACTTGTACTGGTGACAACCACACTGGAAACGTTCCTGCGTGTTGCTCAATTAAAATACCAGTAAAACGTTCAAGTGATCCTAAAATTGCTCGATGCAACATTACTGGCACTTGACGCGATCCATCTTCGGCAACAAAGCTTGCACCCAATCGTTCTGGCATTGAAAAGTCAACTTGAATTGTGCCGCATTGCCAAACACGTCCGATACAATCTTTTAACGAAAATTCAATTTTTGGACCATAAAACGCACCTTCACCAGGTTGCAATTCCCACACTAAATTTTTCGTATTTAAAGCTGTTTCTAACGCATCTTCTGCTTTATCCCAAATTTCGTCGCTACCAACTCGATTTTCGGGGCGTGTAGAGAGTTTGATAATGACATCTTTAAAACCAAAATCTTTATAAACATCAAAAAGCAACTCGATAAACGTAGCAACTTCTTCTTGAATTTGCGATTCCGTACAGAAAATGTGTGCATCATCTTGAACGAAATTACGCACGCGCATCAAACCGTGTAACGTACCAGAAGGTTCATTACGGTGACACGAGCCAAATTCCGCCAACCGAATTGGCAAATCTCGGTAACTTTTCATACCTTGATTGAAAATTTGAACGTGGCACGGGCAATTCATCGGTTTAATCGCATAATCCCGATTTTCAGAATGCGACGTAAAAATCATTGCCCCGAATTTGTCCCAATGCCCTGACTTTTCCCAAAGCGAACGATCAACCATTTGCGGTGTTCTTACTTCGCCGTAACCGTTCACACGCAGTTTTTCACGAATGTATTGTTCAATTTGTTGATAAATAATCCAACCTTTTTCATGCCAAAACACCATGCCAGGTGCTTCTTCTTGAATATGGAACAAATCTAAGGTTTTGGCTAATTTGCGGTGATCACGTTTTTCGGCTTCTTCCAAACGAGTCAAATACGCTTGTAATTCCTTTTTATCTGTCCAAGCCGTACCGTAAATGCGTTGCAACATTTCATTTTTCGCGTCACCACGCCAGTAGGCACCCGCGATTTTCATCAGTTTAAATGCACCTAATTTACCCGTACTTGGAACATGAGGACCACGACATAAATCGGTAAAATTGCCTTGTTGATACAACGATAAATCTTGGTCAGCAGGAATTGATTCAATGATTTCGGCTTTGTAGGCTTCGCCTTGATTTTTGAAAAAGGCGACGGCATCGTCGCGTGACAAAACAGAGCGTGAAACAGAAATATTTTCAGCTACTAATTGCTGCATTTTCGCTTCGATAGCGGTTAAATCTTCTGGTGTAAAAGCGCGTGAATAAGCAAAATCATAATAAAATCCGTTTTCAATCACAGGTCCAATTGTTACTTGCGCGTCTGGAAATAATTGTTTGACGGCTTGTGCTAACAAATGTGCGGTTGAATGGCGAATAACGTCCAAACCTTCGTCGTCTTTTGCCGTGATGATTTGAAGGCTTGCATCATGTTCAACGATGGTGCTGGCATCAACAAGCTGTCCATCGACTTTTCCTGCGATCGTTGCTTTCGCAAGCCCTGCACCGATAGATTGAGCAATATCTAACACACTCATTGGGTGCGGAAGTATGCGTTGAGAACCGTCTGGAAGTGTAATAACTAGCATCATTGAAAACCATTAAGTAACACAATAAAAAAGCACTGACCAGCAGTGCTTTATTTGTTTGGTAGGCACGAGTGGACTCGAACCACCGACCCCCACCATGTCAAGGTGGTGCTCTAACCAACTGAGCTACGCGCCTGAAATTTAGTAATTTCAGTCCAATTATTATACCGAGCAATTCATTTTTAGCAACTTTTTATCCATTATAAAATTTGAAACGCATCTAAATCGGTATTGCCAATGACTGAGTTAAAGAATTTTT
>CAIRCR010000093.1 GCA_903877065.1 uncultured Pseudomonadota bacterium | reverse complement strand
TTTTTTGCCAGAACGCGAGCAATTTCAATCGATTGATTAAAACCGCGCTCTCGATAACGATTTTTGTGCAAAGGTACGGGAATAATGCAGTCAGGTAATTCTGTGGTTTTTTGTAAATAATCCGCAAGCAAACCGCCAAGCAATCGCGCACTCGGATAATGCCGATGGAATTTCAATTGTAAAATTAAATATCGAATGGCGTGATTATGTACAAAAGGTGCAAAGGTTTCATCGAAAGCAGGTGGATTTGTTAAACAGGTGGGACAAATTGCCGTTTGTGAATGTGGCGCGTCAAAATCACTCGCACAGCGATAACAACGTGGCGAATTTCGTGGCAATTCTAAATAACACGCCGCGCATAAATCACGATTTTCAACACCTTTATCACCGCACAAAATACACTGTGACGGAAAAAGAAGGGAATCAAGATTTAGCATTTTTAAACGTGATTCCCGCTGGCTTGAATGTATGCAAATCGACTTCTGAATTTTGCGTATCAACCGCACAACCCCACAAAAGAGGTTGATCTTGATTGAATCGTTTGCCCAGTTGCCACGCAATTTCAGCTCTCGCTAACTCCACACCCAAATAAAACGCATGACCACCGTCATTTTCAACACTTAGTTTTGGGAATAATTCAAACGGATCGGTTGCACTGTGAAAACCATCACGGTTGAAAATATGTAAACCCTCTGAGCTAATTTGCACGCGATAACTAGGATCTTTAATTTGTGAAGCAAGTTCTTGAATTTCGTCCAGCGAGTACGGAAATGCTGACAATTCATGCAATGCCATCAAACCCGCGTTAATATGTTTGGGCAAGGTGTCATGTTCTTTTGCCGCAAACATAATGCGTCGTGCTAAATCGGCTTCTTTAATTGCACAAACCGCATGGTGACTGACTTGTGTGGCTAAAATGTGATTGATGTTTAACTCAGAACAAATTCCCAAAAGCAACGCATTCATGCCAGCCGTGTCAGCGTGCGTCAATTCGGTGATATTGCCAACACCAAGCATCATTTCTACGTCTGGATGATTTTGTCGCATTTTATGATAACGCACAATTGACGCGGTAAAACCAAAATGAATCGGGTCTAAAATTGGATCGACAATAAATGGGCGATTTTTTGCCTGCATAATTTTAATGGCACGATTGAGCGATTCTAAATCCTCGTGCGTTTCAGGAATGATAATCGGCGTTGTATTCACTTCGTCGGCAATCCAAAGCGTACTTTCGTGCAAACTGAGCAAATAATCGACACCCGCTTTGCCACCACGCACTAAATCGTGGGCTTCAAGCGAATCTAAACTTACCAAAAAATTCGCCTGTTTTAATGCCGTAATTGCTTCTTCCATGTGCGGGAATGGTGTACTCGGCAAACACCCCAAATCAATCACATCTGCGCCATTTTTTCGATAATACGCGGAACGATTTAAAATTTCAGAAACAGTTAAATTAGGCGCGTCGGTGATTTCGGCAAAAATTTTTACGTTGTAACGTGTTAAATCGACGATTTGAATTTTTTTACCAAAAAACAACGGCAAATCTTTCACTTCTTCTGTGCCACGTTCAACGGGAATACCTAATTTTTCGGAAAGTGCCGTTAAATCACCGCGACACCGACCAGGAACAATAATTCGTGTTGCACCAAACGTGTCTTTTAATTTGCGTTCAATCATCTCCGCCGTCATTAAAGCTGCGACTTTCAAGCCTAATTGATGAACTGTGTAAGTAAATTCTGGCTGCATTTTTTCTAAAACATTATGCAACTGCTTTTGTGCAAGAGAACCTGTTAAAAATAAAATGTGTTCGGTCATGAGAATAATTTTAATCGCGCTTGAACTGTTGCAATTAGCGAATCAACGCTTTCCACAACCGTCGTATATTCAAATTCACGCAATTTTTCTGTGCTTTCTAAATCAATTTTTCGTGGGTAAACCATAACTTTTCCGCTGGGGGCGGTGGTTTCCATTTCAGGTGTAATGTCACAGGGATAAACGATGCTAGGCACTCGACATTTTCCCGCTTGAGAATAAAGATTGGTAACTAAGGAATCGGCAATGCCTAACACACATTTTGCAATAGTATTTGACGTTGCGGGGGCGAGAACAAACGTATGGTAATAGCCTTTATAAAAATGTCCGACGGGGGGGCATGAGGCTGTTTTGTCACGATAAACAGGTATTTTTTCACGTAAATCGCTGAGTTGAATGCCATACATTTTCAAAACTTCTTCGCCAGCTTGACTGATATATAAATCGACAGCGTCAAGCGTTAGCAAGAATTTAATACAGTCATCGATATAATGTCCTGAGCCTGTAACCGCCCATGCTAATCGGGGTTTTGACATTTGTTACCTAAAAATAAAAAAGCCTTAAGTCTGTTTAGACTAAAGGCTTTATTTTATTGGAGCTAGTGAGGGGATTCGAACTCCTGACCGGCTGATTACAAATCAGCTG
>CAIRCR010000092.1 GCA_903877065.1 uncultured Pseudomonadota bacterium | reverse complement strand
TGTAGTCATGTTATGCGGCGCAAATTATTTTGGAGTCCTGAAAAAGTTTCTGAAGAATTGGAAATTTTGTTGATTTTGGTGCAATTAAAAACGGTTGATGTTCAACACATTCGTTCAGGTTGGAAAATCGCTGCACGTTACGGTTTTAGTCATTTCGATAGTTTGATGGTGGCTTCAGCGTTAGAAGCAGGTTGTCAGCGGCTTTATTCTGAAGATATGCAGCACGGACAAATAATTGAAGACCGTTTGCAAATTTTTAACCCATTTCTTGAGGCATCAACTTCATGAAATACCAAACCTATCCCGCGTATAAAGATTCTGGTGTTGAGTGGCTGGGTGAAGTGCCTGAGCATTGGAAAATAGCGTCACTCTCAAAATTATTTAACATAAAAGCAGGAGGTGATTTAAAAACAGAGTTTTTTTCTGAAATCGAGACAGAGAATCATCCTTATCCCATTTACACAAATGCTAATGATGAAAAAGCAATTTATGGATATACAAGCAAATCTAATTACTCAGCAAATACCATTACAGTAAGCGGTCGTGGTGAAGTTGGTTTTGCTGCATATAGAGACCATGCTTATGATGCCATTATCCGTTTGCTTGTATTGTCTGCAATTGGAGATAGTCATTGTAAATTTTTCACATATTTTATTAACGCAGTTATAGATTTTAGAGTTGAAAGTTCAGCAATAGGACAACTTTCAACTCAACAAATTTCTCCTTATAAAGTAACCTTCCCTGCTTTTTCAGAACAACAAAAAATCGCCCAATTCCTCGACCACGAAACCTCCAAAATCGATACGCTGATAGAAAAACAACAGCGGCTCATCGAACTGCTCAAAGAAAAACGTCAGGCAGTCATTAGTCATGCCGTGACCAAAGGTTTAAATCCTTCGCTACCTATGAAAGATTCGGGTGTGGAGTGGTTGGGCGAAGTGCCTGAGGGTTGGAAGGTTAAGCGATTAAAATTTTTATGCAATTTGATAACAGAAAAAACGACAACAAATAATAAAACCGTTATCGCACTTGAAAACATTGAAAGCTGGACAGGTAAATATATTAAAACTGAATCCGAATACGGCGGCGAAGATGTAGCATTTGTTAGCGGTGATATTTTGTTCGGTAAATTAAGACCGTATTTAGCAAAAGTTTATGCGGCATCAGATGAAGGCGTAGCTTTTGGCGATTTACTTGTTTATCGACCAAATGAAAATATGGTTAGCCAGTATTGTTTTTATCAAATGTTATCCGAAGGATTTATTACAACGGTAGATAGTTCCACTTATGGTTCAAAAATGCCGCGTGCAAGTGCTGAATTTATTAGCGAAATGTACTTTTTAATGCCGCCTTTATCAGAACAAAAAGAAATTGTTGAATCTATAAACTCAAAATTAAAAATCTTTGAACAACTTGCTGAAAATTCAAAAATTACAATCGAACTCATGCAAGAACGCCGCACAGCCCTAATTTCAGCGGCAGTGACGGGGAAGATTGATGTGCGGGAATGGAACACGCCCAATGCTTAACGATATGGCAGAAAACGTGACGCGCATTATTCAAACGACTGCGCCAGTTGATGCGATTTATCTTTACGGCTCACGCGCCAAACAAACCGCGCATGAAAACAGCGATTGGGATATTGCAATAATTTTTACGGATTACGAAACGGATTTGTTGGCGCGTGCGTTACGTCCGCAAAGTGTGGAATCCACACTTGAACGTGAATTAAAACTTTACAATCAAATCAGCGTGATTGATTTAGAAACTGCGCCTGTGTATTTGCAATACAGCATTTTAATGTCGGCGGTGAAATGGTTTGACCGCAACGTGCCGCACGTTAAGCGCGTGGAACAAAGCATTTTTTCAAAATGGGAAAAGGATTATGAGAGATATTGCGTACGAACAAGCGGTGATTTTGCATCAACGTCGAATGCTGCGAATTTTGGACGAATACC
>CAIRCR010000091.1 GCA_903877065.1 uncultured Pseudomonadota bacterium | reverse complement strand
TTGTTAAACTTAATGGCGAGAATATCACTGTTCAATTGGGCTTAGAGACTACTGGTAGCATTGCCTCTCAAGTGGCAGCATACCCTGAGGTTCGTAAGGTTTTGTTGAAAAAACAACAGGATTTTAGGCAATTGCCTGGATTAGTTGCCGATGGAAGAGATATGGGGACCGTGGTTTTCCCGGAAGCAGAACACAAAGTATTCTTAACTGCCAGTGCTGAGAAGAGAGCAGCGCGTCGTTACAAACAGTTGATTGAAAAAGAAATAGATGCTAATATTGTAGAAATAACAAATGAGATAGAAGCGCGTGATCGTCGTGATAGGGAAAGGGAAACTGCTCCTTTAGTGATGGCAGAAAATGCGCTATATATCGATTCTTCTGATTTGACAATTGATCAAGTTGTAGAAGAGGTACTAAATTTAATCCGTTAAGGATTATTGGCTGACCACATCTAATGTGGTTTTTTTTAACTTTAGATAAAGAAAAGGTTTGTTTGAGTTCTAACAAACTTGGGAAATAATATAATGAGCGAAAGCTTTGCTGAGTTACTTGAAGAAAGTTTAACCAGAACCAAAATGAGTCCTGGTGCAATGTTGATTGGTACTGTAATTGATATCGAAAACGATATGGTTATCGTAAGTACACATTCAAAATCTGAAGGCGTCATTCCAAAATGGCAATTTTTAAACAACAACGGCGAATTAGAAGTATCAATCGGCGATGAAGTTGAAGTTGCGTTGGATTTATTTGAAGACGGCCTAGGTGCTACTCTTCTTTCTCGTGATAAAGCGAAGAAAAATAAAGCTTGGTTTGAACTTGAAACTGCTTTCGAAAAAGAGGCGACAATTATCGGTGTTATTACAGGTAAAGTTCGTGGTGGTTTTACTGTTTCTGTTGGCGCATTACGTGCGTTCTTACCAGGTTCTTTAGTTGACGTTCGTCCTATTAGAGATACGACTTTCTTAGAAAATCGTGATCTTGAATTCAAAGTTATTAAAATTGACCAAAAACGTAACAACGTAGTTCTTTCTCGTCGTGCTGTTGTTGAAAAAGAATACAGTGCAGAAAGAGATGAATTACTTAAAACACTAGAAGAAGGCGCAGTTGTAACGGGTGTTGTTAAAAACTTAACTGATTACGGTGCCTTTATTGATCTAGGTGGTATTGATGGCTTATTACACATTACTGATATGGCATGGCGTCGTGTTCGTCACCCATCTGAATGTGTTGAAATCGGTCAAGAAATCAATGTTAAAGTACTAAAATACGACAAAGATAAAAACCGTGTTTCATTAGGCATGAAACAAATGGGTGAAGATCCATGGCAAAACATCGCACGTCGTTACCCTGCGGGCACTCGTGTATTCGGTAAAGTAAACAACTTAACTGATTACGGTTGTTTCGTAGAAATTGAAGAAGGCGTTGAAGGTTTAGTTCACGTTTCTGAAATGGATTGGACTAACAAAAACGTTAACCCATCTAAATTAGTACAGTTAGGTGATGACGTTGAAGTAATGGTTCTTGAAATTGATGAAGAACGTCGTCGTATCTCTTTAGGTATGAAACAATGCAAAACTAATCCATGGGATGAGTTTGCAGCAACTCATAACAAAGGCGATAAAATCTCAGGAAAAATTAAATCTATCACAGACTTCGGTATCTTTATCGGTCTTGA
>CAIRCR010000090.1 GCA_903877065.1 uncultured Pseudomonadota bacterium | reverse complement strand
TTAGCTCTTTTTAATGGGACTATTTTGAGTGAAAATGTTCTAATAAAAGACTTAGGGATGGCAGATTAAGAAGTTTTAGTGATTGATACTTATATTAATGATTAAATGTTCAGTTAAAGGTATGTCATCGTGTACAAATTCTTTGAGCAGTAAAACCGCCTGATAGTGATTGATGGCTTCTAAATGCTCTCGCAACGATTTACCTGAAGCAGTCATTCCTTTATCGATAACTAACGCCGTTTCACTCAGCGTTAAGGTATTGCCCTCAATTCGATTGCTTTCGTAGGTGTATGCAATATCAAGTGCGTGGCAAACCGATTGACTATCTAATGGACGCAATTGGTTTAACTCGATTTTTAATTGGTCAATTTCGTTAAGTAGGGTTGTTAGCATGGTTTTAATTGTTAGACATGATGAGTTGGTTAAATTTTCGCAATACCGCAATGATTTTTAATAAATCGTCATGTTCAGTGCAATCAAACGTTTTTGAAAGCGAATAGGTTTTATTTTCTAACACGATGAAATTCCAAAATTTGCCAATCACATACGCACCGTAAATCGGTTGATTGTTTGCATTGAGCGTTTGAGCAATCAACATCGCCTCCAACACTTGTGCGACAGGATTCCCGTTTGGGTCAGTTTGGCGTTTGTATTCTTGAAAATGAAAATACGGGATTTGCGGCATATCTAAAATACCTTTGGCGAGCATAAAATCGGTTTTCACTTTTAAGAAATGCCCGTCAATTGTGCTTTCAATCGTGCGTTCAAAATAAGTATGAAAAACATCGTTATCCACTAAGTTTCCCAAACGTAAAACAAAACAGATAAATTTCATTTTCAAATCTTCTTCATGCCAACCGTCTATGTTTTGACACGCATCATTAAAAATTAAATCGAAAAGATATTGTTCGCCGTCATTCAATGTCGTTTCACAATCTAACCATGTTTTCATTAACGCAGAAGATTGATTACCTACCAGTCGGGTGAGTTTGAAAGTATCAATTAGCTGTGCTTCGCTGTATTGTTTGATGCGTTTAGTCATTTTTGCGTTCACCGCTCTGAAATATCATCTGGAAATCGTCACTTAATCCACCGCTAATTGCTTGAAGAAAAGCCTCAGTATCTTTTTTTTCAGATGTTAAATTTGTATAACGTCCTTCCAAAAACTCAATAAAATCCAATGCCTCACGCGCTGCTGCTTCAGGTAAATTCAAACTGTGTTGATAAATTTGTTGTACTAAGTTCATTTTGAAATCACCCAATTAAAGCCAAGTATCATTGCCACTATTGAATAAAACCAACACCGTTTTGCGTGGCTCACAATCAATACCAAACGAAACAGAATCCAAATTCACCGCATTCGTATAACTAAAACAGTTTTTCCAATCATTAGTTTGATTCATGCCATAATTTCCTCATTAAAGTTAAATTTTAGATTTTAGATTATGGACATACAAACAATAAATAGCTACAACAACGAAGCTGAGAAAATAGCTAAATTACACTCTTCATTAACGCCACATCGAATTTATGAACTCATCAACCAGTATTTTATAAAAGGCAAATCAACGGCTGACATTGGTTGTGGAATTGGACGCGATACAAATTTTTTAAACAATCAAGGCTTTTCAGTTGTTGGTGTTGATGCTTCAGAAGGAATGCTAAAACAAGCGCAGCAACTTTACCTAGATTTAGATTTTCGATTAGATTATTTACCAACATTGGCGAATTTTAAAAATTCAGAATTTCAAAACATTCTTTGCTCTGCAGTTCTAATGCACTTAGATGAAGTTGCAATTGAAGCCGCTTGTATTCGACTTGTAGAATTGTTGAAAACAAATGGGTGTTTGATTATTTCAATTCGTAGCACAAATGAAAAAGACAAACGCGAAAACGGCAAACTTTTTGAATCAATTAACGTTGAATCATTCAAACATTTTTTTAAAAAAAACGGCTGTGAAATTTTGCTTTATGAAAATGAAGTTGAGAAAGATCGCGGTTTAACTTGGCATAATTTTGTAATCAAAAAATAGAATCGCCTTGTTGTGATGGTTGCCATTTTTGCGACATCCCGTAATAAGTCGTTGAGCAATTGTAAGCGTCTTGTAAAAAACGTTGCCGCTTTTCAGTTGAAATTCCAGTTTGAAAAATCAACGTTTCTCTAAGCGGGTGATGACTTGTTATTAAATACTCGTTTCGATTGTGCAACCTTTCAAGTAATTCAATTGATGGCAGTTTTGCAAATTTGCCATTTTCAC
>CAIRCR010000089.1 GCA_903877065.1 uncultured Pseudomonadota bacterium | reverse complement strand
TTGAAATAACGTTTTGCACGTTCCAAACCCGATATGGTTGCCTCTGACAAATTATTCAAATACGTTAATTCAAACGCGATAAAAATATCACCCGCCAAAACCAGTACATTAGCTTCAGGTGCATCAATTAAAGAAAAGTCGCCAAACTCCAAATGCAGGTCTGAACAAATTGTGATTTTCATTACGTTCCACTAAAAATACTGAGGTCAAATAAATCTTGTTTTAAATCAAAACTCATAAAAATGACGTTGCACGCTTGATTCACATATTCGCAATGTAGCGTCTTTTCAAAATTATCCGTTTTGGGATAAATCAAAATAACCGTTCGTGCTTCATAAAATTTTGCGTAAGTGAACAATTGGTACAAATCTCCCTGATGAATGTTGAATTTATTCGCCTTGTCATTTTCGTCAGGTAACTTCCATTTTGTATCCGCGATGACTTTGCTTTGCTTTTTTTCGAGCAAAATATCAGGCTTAATCACAAACAAATCTGTGTTCCATTCTTGCGATGACAACAATTTTTTACCGCTAACTTGTGTTGAAAGTTTCCATTCTGGTAACGCTTTGCTCATTTTTTTAGCGACGTAGCGTTCAAATATCTGTGGCATTGGAAATAAAAAAGAACGGAAGGTTTTTTGCCCTACTGTTGGCACAGGTGATTCATCATTTAAAATCAATTTGCACCATTCAAGCGAGGCTTTGTAATAGTGCATTACTCGATCTTTACTGCATTTTTTAAAATCCTGTTTTGGGTCGTCTGAAAATGGAGCTTCATCAAATGTGAATAACAATTCTCTGGCTAAACGTTGGTTACGATGATGTTTTGTTACCCGCAGAATTTTTTGCAGACTCGATTTAATCAAACGATTTTCAGGGCGATTGACTTCAAAACTATCGTATTGAACATAAAATTTATCTTGTCGAACTAAGTTGTGTTTGATTTGCTCAGACACAAGCATTTTGCCTTTTAAAAAAGCTAAATTGTCTTCTTGGCGAACGTAATCAGAGCGAATCCCCCTTTTAACAAGAAAATCCACGCACTCTAAAAAATCACGAATGAAAATCTCAAGCAGAGGAAATCTCGCATTTTGCAAACTTGCCGTTTGTCCGCTTTTGTAAGGTAACTCGCCAACCGTTCGCAGCATTTTTAACAAAATGTATTGCAACGTTTTATCGTCGTAGCTATCTGCAATTTTTGGCAAAATTTCAATTTGCGTTCCATCGCTGGTTTGAATCACGCCGACATAATGCCGCGCTTGCAGTTTTTGTTGACCACGTTGCCAAAAAATTGTTGCGTGATCATTGCCTTCTTGTTCGGAGGAATCGGCAATCAGTTGTGTTAATTCCTCAAACGCTTTTTTGCTGATGACTTTTTCATCATCAATTTTATAGCGTGGGCTTTCACAAAAAATGTATTCATATTCCTTAATCCGAACAAGTTTGCTCATCGTTTTTACCCGTAAATTTTTTGATATGCGGCTGGAATCATTAGAGCGTTTTGGTTGAAAGAATATAAATTCAGCATTTCTTCAAATTCTTCGCCCAACCCTAAATCGCCAGCTGATTCAGAAATAATAAATTCATTATTGCCTAGCACTTTGCGAATTTTTTCCCAATCCTCAAAAAAGTATTCCTGCAACAACGGAATAATTTTGTTTTTGAAAATTTCAGCCAATTTTTCAATCGTTGGT
>CAIRCR010000088.1 GCA_903877065.1 uncultured Pseudomonadota bacterium | reverse complement strand
ATATGGCTCGTATTGCCGGTATAGACTTACCAAAAAACAAAAGAGGAGAGATAGGACTACAGTACATCTTCGGTATTGGACATTCAACTGCTCGTTACATCTTAGAAAAAGCAAACATCAGTTACGATAAAAAAGTAAATGAGTGGAATGACGATGAGCAAACTGCTATTCGTAATATCATCAATGCTGAATTCAAAGTAGAAGGTGCTTTACGTAGTGAAGTTTCTATGAGTATTAAGCGTTTGTTAGATATCGATTGTTACCGTGGTTTACGTCACAGAAAAGGATTACCTGTTCGTGGACAACGTACTAAGACTAACTCACGTACTCGTAAGGGTAAGCGTAAGACAGTTGCTGGTAAGAAAAAAGTAGCTAAGAAATAATCAATTCGGATAAAAATCGGATCCTGCTTTAAAGTAGGGGAGATTTAATTTTAAACCCGCTCTATATTATTAGTATCCACTTTTAATAGAAAGCACACCTCAAAAAAAATGGCTAAACCAATCAAAGCACAAAACAGTGCAAAAGCGGCTTCAAAGAAAAGAGTCGTGAAAATTGATGCATCTGGAGAAGTTCGTATCAGTGCAACATTCAACAATTTAATTATTGCTTTCACTAATAAAGCAGGTCAAGTGATCAGCTGGAGTAGTGCTGGTAAAATGGGATTCAGAGGTTCTAAGAAGAACACTCCCTACGCAGCTCAAATGGCAGCAGCTGATGCAGCAAAAGTAGCATCTGATGCTGGTGTTAAAAGAGTTGAAGTATTCGTTAAAGGTCCAGGTTCTGGACGTGAAGGAGCGATTCGTTCTATTTCACAATCTGGAATTGAAGTAACATCTATTCGCGACGTTACACCAATGCCGCACAACGGATGTCGCCCTCCAAAACAAAGAAGAGTTTAATTATATTATATAACCAACAAGGGTGTATCATTCATTTTAGATTTTTACTGATGATACATCGACACTAAAAAATCACAAACAAGAATTATGGCACGTTACACAGGACCCAAAACCAAAATTTGTCGCATTTTCGGCGAACCTATTTTAGGAAACGCAAAATGGTTAGGCAAAAACAGCAACCCTCCAGGACAGCACGGTGCGCAACGCAAGCGTAAGCAGTTAGGAGAATATGCTTTACAGTTAAGAGAAAAACAAAAAGCGAAATACACTTATGGTGTATTAGAGCGTCAATTCCGTAAAACATTTGAAGAAGCAGCGCGTATTAAAGGCGTAACAGGTGAAAACTTGATTAAATTATTGGAATCTCGTTTAGACAATACCATTTACAGAATGGGATTAGCTGCGAGCCGTCCAGAAGCACGTCAATTAGTAGCTCATAAGCACATTACCGTAAATGGTGACGTGACAAATGTACCTTCTTATACATGTCGCCCAGGTGATGTAATTGCTTATCGCCCTAAGAGTGCGCATAACAGTTCTATCGTTAGCAAGCAACGTGGAAAGAATGCTAAGTTTAGTTGGGTTGATTGGAATGAAACAACTAATTCTGGTACATTTATTACCATGCCAGAACGCGAAGCTGTTCCAGAAAATATCAAAGAGCAACTTATTGTCGAATTGTATTCTAAATAGTAGCACTTAACAACATTTCTTCTTAACAGAAGAATCAAACAAAAAAAAGTATTAACATGGCAATATTAAGTTTTCAAAAACCTGACAAAATTGTTTTACAAAAAGCAAACGACTTTGAAGGACAATTCGAATTCCGTCCATTAGAGCCTGGCTTTGGTTTAACTT
>CAIRCR010000087.1 GCA_903877065.1 uncultured Pseudomonadota bacterium | reverse complement strand
CTCATCAAGAGCAAATACAGTTTTAGCACTGATGATTTAAAAGGCTCGTCTGAAAACGATTTATTTTTAGGTGGTGTTGATAATATCGATGGCAGTTCAGGAAACGATACGGTTTTATTTTTCGATTCAAAAAATAATTTTTCAATAGTTACGTTAGCGGGAATTACTCAAATTCAAGGTTTAAGCTCTGCTGAGGGTGATTATACAAAAACTAAAACACTTCTAACGAATGTTGAAACAATCAAATTTACGGATGGCGTTATCAATCTCAATCCCAGCAATAAATCAATTATCAAAGGGCAATACGTTTATAGTTCAGAAGATTTGCAAGGTACATCTGGTGATGACGTATTTTTGAGTGGAAACGATAATATCGATGGTGGTTCTGGAAACGACACAGCTTTATTTTTCTATGCAAAAAACAATTTTTCGTTTGTGACATTAGAAGGCGTGACACAAGTTAGCACTATCAATCCGATTGATGGCAATTACAAAAATACACAAGCACTTTTTACTAATGTTGAAACATTGCAATTTGCTGACGGAGTTGTGAATTTAAATCCCACTACAACGCCTATCATCAAAAGCAAATACAGTTTCAAAATGTATGATTTAACAGGCTCATCCATAAACGATGTATTTTTAGGTGGCATCGATAATATCGACGGTGGTTCTGGGAACGACACGGTTTTATTTTTCGATTCAAAAAATAACTTTTCGATTGTGACATTAGCGGGAATTACACAAGTAAAAGGTTTGAACTCTGCTGATGATAGATACAAAGGGAATGAAACGACATTAACAAATATCGAAAAAATTGAATTTACTGATGGCATCGTTAATCTGGGGACAACACCCGTACAAAATGAAACACCCGTTACAGTTCAACATCCACCAACAGGAAAAATTCAAATCAGCGGCAATGCGATTCAAGATGAAACGTTATCGATTCAAAACACATTAAACGATGAAGACGGTTTAAGTGCATCTATACCGCTATTCCGTTATCAATGGCTACAAAATGGCAAAGCAATCAGTGGCGCAACGCAATCCACTTACACACTTTCAAATAATGACATTGGCAAAACTATCGCCGTCAAAGTCAGTTACACTGATGGTTTGCAAAATTTAGAAACCGAAACCAGCGCAGCCACTTCGTTAATTTTGCCAAAAACGGAAGAAGTTAAAACACCGACTTACAAATTGACCGTTGATGATGCGAATGTCGATGAAGGGGAAACGATTTATTTACATTTAAGCACAACCAACGTCATAGAAGGCACAGAAGTTCCCTTCACTTTTTCAGGTTCAATTTCAAATGCTGACGCGCTGGGTAATTTGCCCATTCCCAGTTTTTTTGTTGAAGCGAACGGCACAGCGACGGTTGCAATGGGTTTGAATAATGACAAATTGACCGAAGGCGTTGAGAAATTAACCGCCACGTTAAATGCGGATACAAACCAACAAGTCACCATAACCGTCAACGATACCAGCCTTACGCCAAACCCACCCGTTGTAAAACCGTCTGTTGTGGTCGAACCCGTTACACCAACAAACCCAAAAGAAACTATTTTAGAAACCAAAAATCCTTATTTTGTGGGCAAGGACAGCAACGCTGATAACGTGCGAGGTTCAATCATTGGCGACGATATTCAAGGCAACATCGGCAACGACACTTTAAAAGGCGGCGATGGTGATGACACAATTGATGGCGGCAACGATAACGACCAAATTTTTGGTGAAGATGGTGACGACAAACTCAAAGGCGGTGCGGGAAATGATTCGATTGATGGCGGGGCGGGCAGTGACAAGTTAGAAGGTGAAGCGGGGAATGACACGCTCAACGGTGGTTTGGGTGCTGATGAAATGATTGGCGCAGAAGGTGATGATTTTTACATCGTGGATAACCAAAACGACAAAATTACCGAAGCGACAAATCCACAAGGCGGCAATGACACGGCATCAATCAGCATTGGATTGAAATGGCAAAATAATTTTAGTCGTTTTGCGGGTGTTGAAAACTTCATTTTAACGGGCGACAAACAAGACGAATTTGATGCCGCAGGTGATGACAATACCAACATTCTCACAGGCAACATCGGCAATAATCGGCTTTATGGAAATGGTGGAAATGATACGTTAATTGGCAATGAAGGCAACGATACATTAGAAGGCGGAGCGGGAATCGACCAGTTACAAGGCGGAGCGGGCGATGATACTTACATCGTTAATAACGAAGAAGACACCATCGACGATAACAAAGGTGTTGATACCATTCAAAGCTCTGAAACGATTACGTTATCAAAATACACCACCGTTGAAACGCTCGAATTAACAGGTAGCAAAGCCATCAAAGGCACAGGCAATGCAAATAACAATTTGATTGAAGGCAACGACGGCAATAATGAACTCAGCGGCAAAAGTGGCAACGATACCCTAAAAGGCAATGGCGGTGATGACACGTTAATTGGTGATGCGGGAGATGATTTACTCGATGGCGGTGATGGTGAAGATACGGTGCGTTACGATGAATCTCAAGATAGTTACGCAATTAAACCAATCGACGGCATTTATACCGTTACCAACAAAGCTACAGGTGAAACTGACCAATTAACAGATGTTGAATTTGTGGAATTTAGTGATGTAACCAAACCGTTGGGTGTTTCAACAACTGCGTTACATTTATCCATCGCGGATGTGCAAATTCAAGAAGGCAACAAAGCAGGTGCGACCAATGCCAAACTGGTTTTAACGCTAGATAATCCTGCTACAGAGACATTCACCGTTGATTTGAATACCGAAGACGGCACAGCTCTCGTGGGCAAAGATTACAAAGCCGTGCAAAAAGCAGTTACTTTTAACGAAGGCGATACAACGGCATCTGTTCAAATTCCAATTATTTCAGACAAAGTTTTTGAAGCAGATGAAAATTTTACCGTTCATCTTGATAACCTTAGTTTAGATTCTGTCGAACTGGATAATACTGATGTCAACGTCACGATTTTAAACGACGACAAACCGTCTTTATCGTTTGCGAGTGTAAAAATTACCGAAGGTCAAAAAGGCAAAGCGAATGCAGAAATTAGCGTGACACTTTCGAGCGCAATTTCTCAAGCGGTCAAAGTTCATTATCAAACCGTCGATGGTACTGCTCTCAAAGCCAAAGATTACAAAGCGACAGCGGGTGATTTAATCATTCCCGCCAACACGAAAACAACAAAAGTGTTGATTCCAATTATTGATGACAAAATTGGCGAAAGCACCGAAACATTCACGGTGAAATTTTCTGCGCCTGACAATGCACTTTTGCCAAGCAACGCTTCAGCAACGGTTACTATTTTGGATAATGATTCAGGATCATCATCAAGTTCAGCCATGCAAATCGAATTAGTTGGCGTTGAAACAGTGGCGACGTTTTAGGACAAGATTATTTATAACGCACACGTTACACGTTGTCAGCTAT
>CAIRCR010000086.1 GCA_903877065.1 uncultured Pseudomonadota bacterium | reverse complement strand
GTACTTAAAATGATTAAAGACAACGATGTGAAATTCGTTGATTTCCGTTTTTGTGACACTCGCGGCAAAGAGCAGCACGTCACTTTCCCAGCACACACAATCAGTGAAGATACCTTTGAAGACGGTAATATGTTTGATGGTTCGTCGATTGCGGGCTGGAAACACATCAACGAATCTGACATGATTTTACTGCCTGATCCGACAACTGCTTTGATGGATCCATTTTTCGATGACAACACGTTAATTTTGCGCTGCGATATTATCGAACCTAAAAATATGCAAGGTTATGAACGTGATCCACGTTCTTTAGCAAAACGTGCTGAAGCCTATTTGAAATCAACGGGCATTGCGGACACCGCTTTTTTTGGTCCAGAAAATGAATTTTTCATTTTCGACGATGTGCGTTGGGGTGCCGATATGAGTGGCACGTTCTATAAAATTGATTCTGAAGAAGCAGGCTGGAATGCTGAAAAAGTTTATCCAGATGGAAACACAGGGCATCGTCCAGGTGTAAAAGGTGGTTATTTCCCTGTTCCACCAGTCGATTCATTCCAAGATATGCGTTCTGCAATGTGTCAAACGCTGGAAGCAATGGGACAAATCACCGAAGTACATCATCACGAAGTGGCAACCGCTGGTCAATGTGAAATTGGCGTACGTTTCAATACTTTAGTTCAAAAAGCAGACGAAGTTTTAGGCTTAAAATACGTTATCGCAAATATCGCACACGCTTACGGCAAAACCGTGACATTTATGCCAAAACCCTTAGTTGGCGACAACGGTAGCGGTATGCACGTTCATCAATCATTAGCAAAAGACGGTAAAAACTTGTTCAGCGGTGATTTGTACGGTGAATTGTCTGAAACAGCGTTGTTTTACATCGGCGGTATCATCAAACACGCGAAAGCCTTAAACGCTTTCACAAATGCCTCAACTAACAGTTACAAACGTCTAGTTCCAGGTTTTGAAGCTCCCGTTATGTTGGCTTATTCAGCACGAAACCGCTCTGCATCAATTCGTATTCCTTTCGTTCGTAACCCAAAAGGTCGTCGTATCGAAGTACGTTTCCCTGATTCAACAGCAAACCCTTATTTGGCATTTTCTGCGATGTTAATGGCTGGCTTAGATGGGATTCAAAACAAAATACATCCAGGTGAAGCAATGGACAAAGATTTGTATGACTTGCCACCCGAAGAAGAAAAAAATATTCCGCAAGTTTGTCATTCTTTTGACCAAGCCTTAGATGCTTTGGATAATGACCGTGATTTTTTAACCAAAGGCGGCGTGTTCACTGACGATGTAATTGATGGCTATGTCAAGGCGCGCCGACAGTTCACGACCGATGAGTGGATAGATTTACTGATCCAGAGCATAGGATTTAACCCACAGATGTTCGGCCGTCGCAACAAGCTCTGCCAGTTGGTGCGGCTGATCCCGTTCTGTGAGCGCAACTACAACCTGATCGAGCTCGGTCCCAAAGGTACAGGTAAGTCGCACATCTACTCGGAATTTTCTCCGCATGGGATTTTGATTTCCGGTGGGGAAGTCACGGTGCCCAAGCTATTCGTAAATAACTCGTCTGGCAAATTGGGTTTGGTCGGGTATTGGGATGTGGTCGCGTTCGACGAGTTCGCAGGTAAGAGCAAGCGCGTGGACAAGGCGCTGGTGGACATCATGAAGAACTACATGGCCAACAAGTCGTTTTCACGTGGCGTGGAAACCTTG
>CAIRCR010000085.1 GCA_903877065.1 uncultured Pseudomonadota bacterium | reverse complement strand
GTGAAACGCAACATGTCCGATGTGCGATGCATCAATATGTCGCGTATCGTGCCTCAACGCGACCTACCCGGCTGACTAATGGCTCGTGCTTTTTTTGCACCTTGTTGTAATTGTTCTTCAATGTGAGCAGGTTGCTGTAATAATGCGTCATAACGTTCACGCGCTGGCGCGACTTCCGCGTTCACTTTTTCAAATAAAATTGCTTTCATTTCGCCCCAACCAATGCCTTGCGCGTAACGCTTGGCAACTTCAGCGACTTCATCGGCATTGGCAAACGCTTTAAACGTATTGAACAAGGTGCAATCACTGGTTTCTTTGGGTTCGTGTGGTTCAAGTGAATTAGTTTTAATTTTGTTAATCAGCTTTTTTAATTTTTTTTCGGGTTCAAATAACGGAATTGTGTTTTGATAACTTTTACTCATTTTTCGCCCGTCCAAACCAGCTAAAATTGAACCTTGTTCATCAATGACCGCTTCAGGCAAGGTAAAGTGTTCACCATAAATATGATTAAACCTTGCACCAATATCACGCGCCATTTCGATATGTTGAAGTTGATCTTTTCCGACGGGAACTTTATTTGCATTGAACAATAAAATATCTGCCGCCATTAAAATCGGATAACTAAAAAGCCCCATCGTTATACCTTTGTCGGAATCATTTTCAGGAGTTTGTTCATTTTCAGCGACAGCCGCTTTATAAGCGTGTGAGCGATTCATTAACCCTTTTGAGGTAACGCACGTCAATAGCCACGTTAATTCTAAAATTTCTGGCACATCAGATTGACGATAAAAAATGGCATTATTGGTATCTAAACCTAACGCCAACCACGTCGCGGCAATTTCTAAACTCGATTGACGCACCCGCTCAGGTTCTTGGCATTTAATCAATGCGTGATAATCCGCCAAAAAGTAAAATGGTGTAACATTTACGTCTTGACTTGCACGAATCGCGGGACGAATTGCCCCGACGTAATTTCCTAAATGCGGCGTTCCTGTTGTGGTAATCCCAGTTAAAACGATGGCTTTTTTCATGCAAAACTCTCAAAAGTAAAAATGTAAAAAAATTTAGAATATCATTTTATAGTAAAATTTTGGCTAATTACGATTTAAGACAGGACAAATTAAATGAAATATGACGAAAAACGCGCTTTTGTGCGGGTCGATATTGATAGTGAAATGAGCTATCGCTTGGTGGATTCCAACGAATTTAATTCGGCACGCTGCTCTTCGTTGAGTGGTTCGGGTATGTCGTTTATTGCCCCACAAGTTATTGATGTAGGCAAAGCCTTAGAAATTCACATCGCACCAAAAAATTCAATCACCCCCGCATTGACAGCATTTGTTGAAATTGTCCGTGTTGCACCGTTAGCCAATGGTGAATATGAAATTGCCACAATAATTAAAACAATCAAAGGCTAAAATGTTCACAGTTACCAAAGAAGTGTATTTTTGTTATGGGCATCGGTTAATGAATCACGGCGGTAAATGCCGACATTTACACGGGCATAGTGTGAAAGCGGCGATTTCAATTACACATGAACATTTAAATGAACAAAGCATGGTGTGTGATTTTTCAGACGTAAAAGAATGTGTTGAAACTTACGTCAATACATATTTAGACCACAATTTTTTACTGCACAAAGATGATCCAATTATTCGCGCGTTGATTGAAAATAACGAACGTTTTTTAACCCTCGATGAACATCCCACTGCTGAAGTATTAAGCAAAATGATTTTTAAACATTTGCAAACAAACGGTTTTCACGTCAGTGACGTGACTTTGTGGGAAACCGCCAGCGCGAGCGCGAGTTATCGTGAGTGATTAAAATCACTTGCCAAATTACATCGCTTTTTAACTTTGACTTTTAAAAAAACTATGACTATTCAAGCACCTAAGACGATTTACCGTGAAAATTACACCGTTCCTGAATTTTTGATTCACGACATAACATTGCATTTTTCGCTCGACGCTGAAAATACAAAAGTGCTTTCAACACTGATATTGCAACGCAATTCTGCCAGTGAAAATATCAGTTCAGATTTAGTTTTACATGGTGAAAATCTCACGTTGAAACGAGTCGTTTTAAATGAAACTGAGCTTACGCCAAACGATTACACTCAAACAGCTGAAACGCTGACGATTTCCAACACGCCGCAAACTGAATCGTTCACGTTGATTATCGAAAATACAATAAATCCCAAAGCAAATACCGCGTTGGAAGGTTTGTATTTGTCGAACGGAATGCTGTGTACGCAATGTGAAGCGGAAGGTTTTCGTAAAATCACTTATTTTCTTGACCGTCCCGATGTAATGACGACGTTCACGACAACATTGGTTGGCGATAAAACTGATTATCCCGTTTTACTGTCTAACGGAAACAAAGTCGCCAGCGGTGAATTTGATAATCATCAACATTGGGTGACGTGGCACGATCCATTTGCAAAACCGTGTTATTTATTCGCGCTCGTTGCGGGACAATTGGAATGTGTTGAAGATACGTTTATCACGCAATCTGGACGAAATATCAATTTAGAAATTTTTGTTGAAGCGCACGATAAAGACAAATGCGCTCACGCCATGCAATCGTTGAAATATGCAATGCGTTGGGATGAAGCCGTTTACGGTCGTGAATATGATTTGAATTTGTACATGATTGTTGCAGTCAGTCATTTCAATATGGGCGCGATGGAAAATAAAGGCTTAAACGTTTTCAACACCAAATTTGTACTCGCTTGCCCCGAAATGGCGACAGATTTTGATTATGAAGGTGTCGAAGGCGTGATTGCTCACGAGTATTTTCACAATTGGACAGGCAACCGAATTACTTGCCGTGATTGGTTTCAATTAAGTTTAAAAGAAGGGTTTACCGTTTTTCGTGACCAAGAATTTACCGCTGACAGAACTTCAAGAGCTGTGAAACGAATCGAAGATGTGACGCAACTTCGCACTCGCCAATTTGCCGAAGATGCCAGCCCGCTCGCGCATCCCGTTCGACCAGAGGCTTACATTGAAATCAACAATTTTTACACGCTAACCATTTATGAAAAAGGTGCGGAAGTTGTGCGAATGTTGCACACATTGTTAGGTGAAGATGGTTTTAGACTTGGCAGCGATTTATATTTTAATCGTCACGACGGACAAGCGGTGACGTGTGATGATTTTGTCAGTGCAATGCAAGATGCTAACAACGTGGATTTGAGCCAATTTCGCCGC
>CAIRCR010000084.1 GCA_903877065.1 uncultured Pseudomonadota bacterium | reverse complement strand
CTCTATACTCAAAAAATTGAGTGATGCTATCCATAATATGGGTGGTAATGCACAAACCTTATTGCAACAAACCTACGCTGCCGATTATTTAGCGGCAAAACAAGATGCTTCAATTACCAGTTACGACAAATCATATCAATTAACAACACGATTTTTAATGCGTAGTCATGATAGCTATGGTTGGGATGATATGTATCTCATCGATGCCAAAGGTAACGTGGTATTTAGTTTAAAACATGACGCTGATTTTGCGACGAATTTACGCACAGGGGTTTGGCAAAACACGGGAATGGCAAAAGCTGTTTTGCCGTTGCTTGATAATGCTGTTGCAGGGCAACTTAGTTTTTCAGATTTTTCGCAATATGAACCCAAAAAAATGCAGCCTGCTGGGTTTGTTGCGATGCCTATTTTTGATGAAGAAAAACATCAATTTTTGGGTGTCATCGCCATTCAATTACCCGTTAGCCAAATCAACGAGTTGGTTATGAATAAAACAGGAATGGGGGAAACAGGTGAAGTTATCGTGATTGGCAAAGACGGTTGGATGCTCAGTGATTCACGCTTTAGCAAAGAAAGCACCATTCTCACAAAACAAATAAAAACGCAGGCTTCTGAAACTGTTTTAAGCGGAAAAACAGAAACCCTCGTTGCCTTAGATTACCGTGGCATTGAAATTTTAGCGTCAGTTAAACCCTTTACACCTTTTGCAAAAGTTTCCAGCAATCAAGTCGTTTGGGGCGTTATTGCCAAAATTGAATATTCCGAGATAGCGCGTGGGTACTACAATATTCAGCAAATGTTATTCATAATGACACCATGCTTAATTTTTTTAACAATCGTATTAAGCACATGGGGTGGGCAAACTATAGCCCGTCCGCTAGTTCGTATTACTGACGCGCTCACTCGTTTAGCAAAAGGCGAACAAACAGAAGTGCCAGAATTAGATCGCACGGATGAAATTGGTGAGATTTCAAAAGCCGCTGAAATTTTTCATGTTATGACGCAACAAGTAGAGCATGAGCATTGGTTGCGTGAAAATGTCGCAATATTAACCAGTACCATTTCAGCAGAAAAGTCGGTTGAAAAAGCAGCAGATAAAGTTTTGCATTTGCTGTGCAATTTGTTGGCGATTCCCGTTGGTGCGATTTATTTATTAACTGAAAAAAATATTTATCAACGCGTCACCACACAAGGTTTGGCGCGTAGTAATCAAGCAGACGTTAGCTTTGAATTAGGTGTTGGTCTGTTAGGACAATGCGCCAAAAGTAATCAAGCGGTTGTGTTATCGCCCGTGCCTTCGGGTTTAACCATTATCAGCACGGGACTTGCTGAATTTTCACCGCATGAACTTATTATTTACCCCATTCCTCATAAAAACGACGTGTTAGCGGTATTTGAATTAGCCGCAATATCTTCACTGAGTATTAAACAACACGAATTTCTTAAAGCGGTTTCTGATGCGCTGGGTTTACATTTTGCTAATTTGCAAGCCGCTGAACACAATGCCGTATTATTGATTGCAACCAGCAATCAAGCGGCTGAATTAAGTACGAGTTCACACTACGCACGAAGTTTGATTGAAGCCAGTCTTGATCCATTACTAACCATTGCTTTGAATGGAAAAATCATGGACGTGAATGCGGCCACTGAAAACGTCACAGGAGTACAGCGCGAGCAACTGATTGGCAGTGATTTTTGTGACTACTTTACCGAGCCAAATGAAGCACGAAATGGTTATAAACAAGTATTTTCAAAAGGTTTTGTGACCGATTACGCTTTAGCAATTCGTCACGCTTCAGGAAAAATAACTGATGTGCTTTATAACGCGAGTCTTTATTACGATAGCAATGGTGAAGTCGCGGGAATTTTCGCTGCTGCGCGAGATATTACCGACAAAAAAATTGCTGAACAAAAAATGCTCGAACAACAAGAAGCGTTACAACGTAATAATGTTGAATTACAAGCCCTGACGGAAGAATTACGAGGACAAGCCGAAGAAATGTCTTCGCAAAATGAGGAACTTAAATCAAGCCAAGAAGAATTACGCGCTCAACAAGAAGAAACCTTATCGAAAAATTCGTTGCTTGAAGCGCAAAGTCGGCAACTCGAAGACGCTATTTTAGAGGCGAAAGTCAAAGCTGAAGATTTGAAACGTTCAAATCAATATAAATCTGAATTTTTAGCAAATATGTCGCATGAACTGCGAACGCCTTTGAATAGTATTTTAATTTTATCTAAAAACTTGGCGGAAAATGACGAGCGTAATCTCAACGATGATCAAGTTGAATCTGCCAGCGTTATCAGTGAAAGCGGTACGCAATTATTAACGCTAATTAACGATATTCTTGATTTGTCAAAAATCGAAGCAGGTAAATTAGAATTGTCGAAAGAGTCTTTTTTATTGAGCGAAATGGTCAGTTATTTACAGCGCGTATTTTTGCCACAATCAGAAAAAAAACAGTTGTTGTTTGAAATCGAAATAGCCCGCGATGTTCCCGACTATATCTTCACAGACAAACAACGATTAACCCAAATACTCACTAATTTGCTGACTAACGCGATTAAATTTACCAATTCGGGTTCGGTAAAAGTGATTTTTAATAAAGTAAATGACCAGTTACAAATTTTTGTTGATGATACGGGAATCGGCATTCCTGCTGAAAAAATTGAGCATATTTTTGGTGCATTCCAACAATTAGATGGCTCAATTAGTCGAAAATACGGTGGCTCTGGTTTGGGGCTTGCGATTAGTCGAAATTTAGTTAATTTGCTCGACGGAAAAATCAACGTTTCCAGCACGATAGGCGGTGGAAGTCGATTTACCGTTGACTTAAATCATATCTTTTCAGATGTTGGTGCAAATCAAAATGAACACAGTGTTACTAATCAGGTTGTGAATAATCTTACCGAAACAGCGAGTGTGATAACAGCGGGTTTAAAAACAAATAAAAATATCTTAGTGGTTGAAGACGACTCTCGTTTATTGAAAATTTTTGGGCGAATGATTACGGCTTTAGGTTTTACGGCAATCACGGCTGAATCCGCAGAAAACGCATTGTTTGAACTCGATAAAACTGAAATTACAGGCATTTTTCTTGATTTGGGTTTGCCTAAAATGAGCGGAATGGAATTATTGAAACTCTTAAAATCCGATTCAAGTCACGCAAAAATCCCCGTATTTATTATGTCTGCGGCAGTTGATACAGGGCAGGCAAAAACATTAGGTGCGATGGGTTTTCTAAAAAAACCAGTCACGCGTGATACGATTGTTGAAGCATTAAAAGTCATGATGCAAGCACAAATTGAAGCAGCTCAATCTCAAATTTTACTGATTGAAGACAGTCCGATTGATATAAAAAATGTCGAAAATTTGTTGAAAGATATGCCCATAAAAATAACTTCCGTCGAAACAGGCAACGAAGCACTGCAGATTTTACAGACGGCTCACATTGATTTGGTTATTTTAGATTTAAAGTTGCCTGATATGGATGGTTTTGATTGGTTAAAACTGACTCAAAAATGTTTGAATCCACCGCCAATAATTGTCTACTCGGCGCGTGAATTGACTGAAAATGAAGTTTTTGAATTAAAAGGCGTGACGGAAAGCATCGTAACGAAAAACGTATTAAATGATCGGCTCCGTGATGAAGTGCTGTATATGTTAAAACACTTCGATTCAAAGCGACTTCCCGTTGTTGAATCAGAATCTATTTTGGTCACGGGTAAGAAAATTTTGCTAGTTGATGATGATGCACGAAATCTTTTTGCATTAACGAAAGTATTGAAAGCGAAAGGCTTTATTATTGAAGTTGCACCAGATGCGATGAAAGCCTTGGATTTATTGGCGAAAATGCCTTTTGATGCTTTGCTCACCGATATTATGATGCCAGAAATTGATGGTTATGAATTGATACGGCGGATTCGCACTTTAGGTTATGACAAATTGCCTATTATCGCGTTGACGGCTAAAGCAATGAAAGGTGATGATTCATTATGTTTAGAAGCGGGTGCAAATGCTTATTTAGCAAAACCTGTCGATGTTTCCGCGCTTATTAAAATGGTTAACAGCCTGATATGAGCGCGTTAATTAAATGGAAAAATCACCACATTGAAGATGTAGAAGTTAATTTGCTGTTACACGCGCTTAATGAACGTTACGGTTATGATTTTACGGGATATGCAAAAGCATCATTGAAAAGGCGATTGCTTGAATTGGTGTCTTATTTTGATATTGAGCATTTATCGCAACTGATACCGATAATGCTCTATGATGAAGCGGTGGCACAAACCGTGATTAACAGTATTTCTGTGCCGACTTCAGATTTTTTTCGTGATCCATTTGTGTGGTTACATTTACGCACTCACGTTTTGCCAGAACTTGCTAGCTTTCCGCGTATTAACATTTGGCAAGCGGGTTGTGGTCATGGACAAGAAGTCTACAGTTTGGCGATTTTATTGCACGAATTGGGGCTGGCAAAAAAAAGCCATATTTTCTGCACAGACATCAATCCTGAATTTCTTGATGATGCAAAAAAAGGCTGTTGGTCAACAAGAAATGCAGATATTTGGCGTGAAAATTATCAAAAATCAGGCGGAAACGGTACGCTCTCAGATTTTTTTATTGAACAAGAAAATAAAATGTTTATTCGCGCAAATTACAAACAAAACATCGAGTTTATTCAGCACAATCTTGTTATTGATGATGTATTTAAAGAAGTTCAACTGGTGATTTGTCGTAATGTGTTGCTTTATTTTGGTACCGATTTACAAAACCACGTTTTAACATTGTTTACACGCAGTTTAGAGCGTGGCGGCTATTTATTACTAGGACGTGGTGAAAACATATTGAATTTGAAAGAACAACATCTTCAATTAGAATTGCGTGATACTTCACTGCAACTTTATCGCAAAACGATGGATATGGATTCAAATGTATAAAATGTTAGTTATTGGATTATCAGCAGGCGGAACGCCATTGATAAGGCAGTTATTATCTGCGTTGCCAAAGAACTATTCTTTACCCATCGCAATCGTCGCCCATTTACCCGAAGATCATCCCAATCATCTTGATAAAGTGCTTGATGCTGTAACTGATTTACCTGTAAGAACCGCAAGAGATAAAGAGCCAATTATCACAGGACATGTTTATATTGCACCGTCAGGTTATCATTTGTTAATTGAGAGAAACCATCATTTTGCTTTGTCACACGATAAAAAGGTGAAATGTGTACGTCCGAGCATTGATGTTTTATTCGGTAGTGCCGCAGAAGTATTTGAAAATAATTTAATTGCCGTGATACTCAGCGGTGCAAACTCAGACGGAGCAGATGGTGTTGCGATGGTAAAAAAATTAGGAGGGTTGTGTATTGTGCTAAATCCAGAGGATACCGTATTTAATACGATGCCAAATGCTGTGATTCGAGCCGCAGAAGTCGATTATATTGCAAGTATAGAAGACATTATTAGTTTGTTAGTTTGCGTGGATGAAAAATGACAATGCAAAAAGCTAAAATTCTTGTTGTCGATGATAATCCCAATAATCTGCTCGCTATTCGCACAATTTTGAAAGGAATTGATGTCGAGTTGGACGAAGTTTGCAATGGTTTTGATGCGTTGAGTATGGCAATCGAAAATACTTACGCCCTTATTTTACTTGATGTACAAATGCCCGAAATGGACGGCTACGAAGTTTGTGAACAATTACGCGCAGACGAGCGCACAGCCGAAACGCCTGTCATTTTTCTAACTGCCGCATTTAAAGAAAATACAGACAAAATGCGCGGTTACAGCGCAGGAGCAACGGATTATTTAACCAAACCGCTCGACGATCACATTTTAAAAGCCAAAGTTTATGTTTTTTTACGCATTTACAAACAACATCAAGAGCTGCAAGAAAAGAATGCGGCATTACAGTTAGCCGCTTCTGTTTTTGAATCTCAGCAGGGAATAATTATTAGCGATGCGAACAATATCATTTTGCGTGTTAATAAAGCTTTTTGTGAAATGACACTTTACGATGCCGATGACGTAATAGGAAAAACGCCTAGCCTGATAAAATCGGGGCGGCATGACGAAATGTTTTATCGCCAAATGTGGGCAGGCATTGAAAAAGAAGGCTTTTGGCGTGGTGAAATTTGGAATCGTCGCAAAAACGGTGAAATTTATCCCGAATGGTTAAATATCAGCTCGGTAAAAAGTAATGGTATTTTGACGCACTACATCGGCACCATGAGTGACATCACCGAATATAAAACTGCCGAAGCAAAAATTTATCAATTAGCATTTTATGACCCGTTAACGGGACTTCCTAATCGTCGATTGTTACTTGAGCGTTTACAGCACGGCATTGAACGATGTGTACGCGATGGTGAACTCATGGCGTTGCTTATGCTCGATTTAGATCACTTTAAACCTGTTAATGACAGCTTTGGTCATCTGGCAGGTGATCAACTGCTACAGCAAGTGGCGAGTCGTTTATCAAAACGTTTACGCAATTCTGACATGACTGCTCGTTTGGGTGGTGATGAATTTACGGTACTGCTAGAAAATATCACACACGTTGATGATGCCGCTCGTGTTGCTGAAGAAATTATTCATGATTTAGCAGACCCCTTTCATTTAACTCTTGAGCATAAAATTGAAAACAAAGAAATTTACATCGGCGTGAGTATTGGCATTAGTTTATATGGGCAACACGGCACAACACCTCAATTGCTTTTAGATCATGCGGACGCTGCTTTGTACAAAGCAAAAGCGAGTGGTCGAAGCTGCTTTGCCTATTTTTCTGAAGATTTAACATTTGCGGCGCGTAAACGCATTGAATTGCAATCAGAGTTACGACAGATTATTGAAAACAATGAATTACTTGTTCATTACCAACCGCAGGTTGATATTGTTAGCAATGAAATTATCGGGGCAGAGGCTTTGATACGTTGGAAAAATTCTGTGAACGGTTTTACTTCGCCTGCTAATTTTGTGCAGTTTGCCGAAGAAACAGGATTTATTGGAACGATTGGAGAGTGGATTTTGCGTGAAACCTGTCGTCAAGGTAAAAAATGGATAGATTTGGGATTGCCCGCATTGACGTTAGCTGTGAATGTTTCGCCATATCAATTTATTCATTGCGATATGGCTGGTCTCGTTGCAAAAGTGCTTAAGGAAACGCAATTTCCTGCAAATTGTTTAGAATTGGAACTCACGGAAAGCGGCTTAATGGAAAATCAAGAAAATATGCGCCTTATGTTTGATAGGCTTTGTCAATTAGGCATTCGGTTTGCCATTGACGATTTTGGTACAGGTTATTCGTCACTTGCATATTTAAAACAATTTCCTATCAGCACGCTAAAAATAGATAAAAGTTTTATTGACGAAATTCCGAATAAAAAAGATGACATGGCAATTGCCGCAACAATTATTGCTATGGGACATATATTGGGATTTAAAGTCTTAGCCGAAGGCGTTGAAAACGAAAAGCAACTCGCTTTTTTGTGTGAAAAAGGCTGTGATAGTTATCAAGGTTATATCAAAAGTAAGCCATTACCCGCGTATGAATTTGAACAGCTCTTTTCAAAATTGACGAATCCATAATTTTGAACTAATTCAACAATTAGCAGATTACAACGTCACTTTATAAAACGTGAGAAAACAAACACTTCGTTATCAAATCAACACACGGATTTTATTTTTGTCGTGTTTTATTTTTATTCTTGGCGGTTCAATTACACTTTGGCAGTCTAAACGAGCTGTTCAAGACGAAATGCAATCCTCGATTCATTTGGCAGAACAGCTCATCACATTTAGCCTTTCACAAGCCAATGCGCGTACCCAATGGCTCACTCAACTCAATGCGTTAAAAGAAACACGCCATTTACGCATTCAACTCAAAGAACCTTCTGGAAACGTTTTAAATGTTTCACAAACAGCCATTCCTCAAACGCAATCCAATCCGCCACGCTGGTTTGTCAATTTAGTTGCCAATTCGCCGATTCAAATTGAACGCACGTTAATCACCAATGATGGGCAAGCGTTAATCGTTTCAATTGAAGCCAATCCGCTGAATGAAATCAGTGAAATTTGGCAAGAAAGTTTGGCGTTTTTTGGATTGTTATTTTTATTGATTGCATTGATTTTTTGGGTAATACAGTTTGTTTTTAATCGTGTTTTGAAAGCGATTGCCGTTATTGTGCAAAGTTTAGAGCAAATCGAATCTGGTGATTATCAGCATTCATTACCCGATTTTTCAAGCGACGACATGAATCGTATTGCCAAAGCCATCAATCACACGCTCGAAAAATTAAACGCGAGTCAGCAAGAAAATCGAGCCTTGACGCAACACAATTTGGCGATTCAAGAACAAGAACGGCAACGTCTAGCACAAGAATTACACGACGAATTAGGACAGTCGCTTACGGCAATTAAAGTTATGGCAGTCACGATTGCACGCGCTAATAAATCGCAAAATCCACTGATTAAACAAAGTACCGACGCGATTGTTCACATTTGCGACCATTTAATGCGTGTCGTGCGTTCGATGATGCAACAATTACACCCATTAGTTTTGACCGAATTGGGTTTAAAAGCCGCGCTCGATGATTTAATTTCACATTGGCAACAACGTAATTCCCATTTAATTATTGATTTTCAATGTAATGATTCGGCTGAATTTTTACCCGAAAAAATTAACATTCATGTATTTAGAATG
>CAIRCR010000083.1 GCA_903877065.1 uncultured Pseudomonadota bacterium | reverse complement strand
TCGACTTTGAAAACGCATTTGCCTGACGTGGTTTCTCAAGTCAAAAAACAAATGACGCAATTGAGAAAACACTTTGAAGATGAAAATCGTCCGAAATTAAATGCTCAGTTAGAAAAATTGAAAATTTTGGAATCAAAACATTTTGAACAGCTCGATTTAGTTACGCTTTTGGGAAATCAACGCGAAGAAGAGCGCAAAGCTATTCACAGTCGTTTTGAAGAATATCGTCAATGGGTCAATGACAGCATGAACACTGAAGATAATCCTTATATTCAAATCGTTGCGGCAATTGTCCCCGCTTAATTTTTTCACAGGAATACGCAATGTCACTCGATTTAACAGGCATTACTAACGAAAACGAATACTACAGTCATCATTATTTGTCTGCGATTTTTGAAGGGGATTTAAAAGAAACGTTTGCCCAATGGCAAGCAATGGAAGACGATTACCGCGAAAGCCTTAAATTAAACGGTGAAAAAGGCGACACTTTTTCTCCAAAACGGGCGGCTTGGATTCGGTTGCGTTCGTTGTCACAAGATTTTGCCCGTTTGCAAAATCAGCTCGAAAAAGAGCGTGATTTATCAGAGCGTTTAACTCTGCAAAATGCTTTCTTGGCTAAATTAGTGAACGCGCTCGGTTTTGATTGGCAACCGACAATGAAAAATGTCGGTGATTTTGGAGAAATTCCTGTTCTTTCAGAAGTTGCAAACGGGTTAAATCCTGCGTTGTGGGCGATTGGTGTGTTAAACGGATTGGAAGATAAAGACGATCCGTTGAATTTGAAATTGCTTAAAGAGCAATGGTTAGTTGACCATGAAGCCGCGCCAGCTTTGTTTGAATTAACCTGTGAAAATCTCATCAACAAAGTGATTTTTGGTTTAGATAATCCACCGCGTTGGGTGTTGCTCATCAGTGATGCTCAATTATTGCTGATTGACCGCAGTAAATGGCATGAAAAACGATTATTGCGTTTTGATTTAACCGAAATTTTCGGACGGCGTGAAGATAGCACTTTTAAAGCCGTGAGCGCGTTACTTTTCAAAGAACATTTAACCCCAAAACAAGGTTTATGTTTGATGGACAGTTTGGACGAAAACGCCCACAAACACGCTTTTTCTGTTTCCGAAGATTTAAAATTTGCTTTGCGTGAATCGGTTGAATTACTCGGCAATGAAGCGATGCGTTATTACCGTGAGGTACGCAAAGAAAAACTTTATACCGATTTCAGAGCCGAAGAATTAAGCCGCGAATGTTTGCGCTATATGTATCGGATTTTGTTTTTGTTCTACATTGAAGCGCGTCCTGAACTTGAATATGTGCCGATTAAAAGCTCAACCGCTTATTTGAAAGGCTACAGTTTAGAATCGTTGCGTGATTTGGAAATGGTGCAACTTCACACCGAAGAAGCCCAGCAAGGCACTTATATCAGCGAAAGCATTCAGCTTTTGTTTGATTTGATTAACGATGGTTTTTCACCAGACGCAAATTTAAGTCCTTTTTCTTTTGGCAGTAGTTCTGCCGAAGTTTTCAGCATCACGCCGTTAAAAAGTCATTTGTTTAATCCAAACAGCACGCCGACGTTGAATCGGGTTAGGTTTTCAAATTTGGTGATGCAACGCATTTTGCAACTCATGTCATTAACTCGCCCAATGTCTGGACGTTTTCAACGCAGAGGGCGCATTTCTTATGCCCAACTTGGTATCAACCAATTAGGCGCAGTGTATGAAGCTCTGCTTTCTTACAAAGGTTTTTTCGCACCGCTTTTTGATGCTCTCCTGGAAGAGTGATATTA
>CAIRCR010000082.1 GCA_903877065.1 uncultured Pseudomonadota bacterium | reverse complement strand
CGTTAAATTTGCAATCGTCGAAGTAATTTTGTCATCGCCTGCGGTTGTCACATTGCTGGCGTTTACTTTTGATGTGTTACTCAAGAATGCAGCAGGTGCAGTAATTGTGATACCTGTCGCGGTGGTTACTGATGTTGGCGTTGCAATGGTTTTATCTAAGAATTGTAACGATTCAACATTTATCAAGCTGTCTATTTCACCTGTTTTGGTGTTTTGGACAGTTACAAAAGTATCTGCTGATAAGGCTGTTCCAGGTTGTGGTGTGATTTTATAGTCAGGAAAGTTACCACTGAAAAAGACAGTGTCCAATCCGCCATTGCCGTTTATCGTGTCATTTCCCGCATAGCCACTGAGCGTATCGTTTTGCGACGAGCCGTTAATTATGTCATTGCCAAACAATATGTAATTGAATAATCCCTGTCCGTCGAGTTTGTCGAAATACTGCGCTATTTTGAGTGCGTTGTTATTTGTACCTAAAACAAGATCAAAATTTTTGGCTGTACCACTAGGTGGTAAATAATCATGAACCGCGCTAACTGTGCTTGCACTGGTTGGTATGCCATTCGCATCATAGGCAAATTTCCCATCAAAAATAGTAAATCCACCATCACCGCCAAGCATTTTTATCTGGGTCGCAGACGGTATGACGCTATCGTTAGATAGATCTACTTGGTTCATGTTTAGTGCATTTGCAAATAAATTTAACGTTGAACCTGTAAGCGTTACAGGGGTTGGAATTGGTTCAACGTTTGACGTTGGTGTTGCAATGGTTTGATCCAAAAACTGTAACGATTCAACATTTGTCAAGTAATCAATTTCATTTGTTTTTGTATTTTTAATCGTTAGGAAACTGTTTATTTTTGACACTGGTGTGATTTGGTAATCCGCGTAATTACCGCTAAAAAACGCTTTATCATTGCCAAAACCACCATCAATTGTGTCGTTACCCTTGTAACCACCTAAAACGTCATCTTGTGATGAACCAACAAGCGAATCATTGCCACCTAAAATAATGTTGAAAAAAGTCACTTTATCATTGGCTTTTACGGCTTCTTTTAAATTTATACCGTCATAACTTTTAGACGTTGCAAACGAAAATTGTTGAACACCCGACGCATTTGTTCCTTCAAACGAAGTAATTTTACTCCCCGACGTAATCGGTGATGTCGATGTTTCACGAACAAACGTACCGTGATAATTCGTCACGCTACCATCTTTATCAATGGTTTTAAACAAGCTATAAGGCGTGTCGGTAGTTTGGTCACGTTCAAAAGGCAGATAAACAGAATTGATCGATAAATCTGCACCGTAAATAAATTTTGCAATGGTATCAACACCTGTAGTCGAACTAATTGTATCAATGCCTGTTGTAACTGAAATTGTGGGCGTGGCAGTTGTTGTAGCCATGATATATTCCTCAAAATAGGTTAAAAATTGAATTTTTACCGACTAAATCTATTCGTGTTTGGATAAGAATTTGTCGGTAAATAAGAACTTGGTAACGCTTCATTTGAATCTGAAAATTCGCGGTCTTGTCGATAAATGTTAATGCTATTTGGAACAGAAGAACCCTGCCTGACAGGCTCAGAATTGAGTTGATGATAGTCAATATTTCGAGAAATTGAATTTGACGTTGAGCGTGCAATTTGACCATCAATTTGCTTAGAAATGGCATCATTCACATCAGCAAAAACGCCTGTTGTATTCAAATACACTATCAACCCAATAATCCGCTTCATCTTCTGCTCTGGTTTAAGACTTACAACGCTAAACGCATATTTAAACCAACCGTTGTTAAATCAACTGCTGAATTAGATAAGTCTGTTTGGACGTTTCCACCCAATGAAAGGGCTTTTGAAATCGAATAATCAATACCTGCGTTGTAATAAAAAACGCTGTTGTCATCAAGTCCAAAGCCAGCAGGAACATTTGCCCCGCCCTTGTTACTTAACTCGTATAAAACACCCGTAAAGATTTTAATTCCATTCTCAAACGCATAACCGCCAGAAACATCGGTTAAAAATGTCCACGAATCCGTATTATCTGTTGTTGCTTTTCCACCAGGAATGGCATCTGTGCGTGTGTAACCGTGATTATAACGCCCGCCGATTTTTCCTTTCATAAACCAGTTGTCAATCACATGAAGTGCGTTGAAATCAACCTCAGAAACGTTGGCGTGTGTGTTTGATTGCTCTGCAAATGTTGGATCGGAATTGGTAAACAAATAACCCGATAATGCTGAAAGGAAGAAATTATCGTTAATCACATAAGCGGCATAAGGCGTAATGTTGACCGTATGTTTAGCGTCATGATTGTTACCCAAAAAATCCGTAACCGCCGCTGCATAAACCAACGATGTACCAATATAAAAATCACCAATTTTTTTATCCACGCCAGAGGTTGATTGATAAATATTGGTGTCGAATTTTCCCACCGCATTGCCATCATTATTTAATTTTGACCAGGAAAACGTACTCCACAATGAATCAGGCATGAAAGCACTACGTTCATCACCAGCGCCGCCACCTAAATTTGTAAGTGCGCTGAAAGCAGGGTTGATATTGTAGGTAACACGATTGGTAATGATATTACTGATTTGACGATTGATCTGCTTTGAAACTTGGTCAACAACAACGGTGTCAGCCGCTTTACTTCTATATTCTGGAGAGCTGTTAGCATAAGAACTATCCGATATTGATGAATCTTGTGATGAGCTTGAGCTATTCAAAGCATGATTACTTAAATTTAACGCTAACGCATCGCCACAAAAAAAGGTGGTCAAAATGGCAACAGTGAGTTTTCGTTTTTGAGTGGACATCATAAGTAGCTCCTAAAAAGTTTTAGCTTTAATTTAAATAATTTTTTTTCGTGTGTTGCATTAACAACAATATGTTTCTTATCCGCGACTAGACTATAAGAATAAAACGACTGAAATACAATTTTTTAAAAAATCGATTTTAAAAAATTCTCCCAAATATCGACCCAACAGCAAGTGTGATTAAAATTATGAAACGTTAAAACGGTGCTGTTTTGGTATTTGTCGCTGAAATCGTGAATAAATTTTGGCGATATATTTGTATCTTGTTCACCAACTAAATGAAATTGCTTGATTTGAAATGGAATGTGCGCCAATTCAATCGGATTGAGTGAATAGAGTAACGGGCTGTAATGATGATAATTTGCCCAAGATTGAATATCTAAATTCCCAGCAATTGTCACAATGGCACGAGTTTGTGGGAAGTAACTTGCAAGAAATGTTACCAATGTCCCGCCTCCACTGTAACCAATAAAAACCAAATGCGTAGCAGGTTTTATTTTTAATCGTTGCTTCAATGTGAAAACTAAACTGCTGATAACGTCTTGTGAATAACGTGAATACGTCCAAAGTGATTCTTTGCAGCCCATGCTTTCTTGAAGTGCGTAATAACAAGGTCTACCCAGTAAAATTGAGGGGTTCGTATCTTTTGAAAGTAAATCGAGAATTAAATGTTGATGTGACGTTGGATCGTCAGAAGGCTGATTGAAATTAAGAAATGGCGAGCCGTCGCCGTCCAAATAAATGTGTAATTCGTCAATTTGTGAACTGACGAGTTGTGCCGCTGAATTTAAAAAGACACGATGAAAATACGGTCTGCCTTGTTGAATTTCATTTGTGAAGCCATATTGTGTGGCGGCATTTAAAAATTGCGTTGAGGATGAAGCGCAACTCATCAATAACAAACTTAAAAACGCCGCCAGACGCATTTTTAAAAAAGTGCGGGAACCAAAATACCAACTTGTTTAAGTAATTCGTTGGTTTGTGGTGATTTTGAATCAATCAACGTTTGTAAAACATCGTACCAATAACCCGCTTGCGCTTGTTCTTCAATCGTTGTGAGTGGTTCTGTGGCTTCTTGATAACGTAAATTTACGCTCAATTTTTTCGTTTCTTTGCCATCGTTATCAATGAGCGAAATTGCCCAAACGTATTCAATTCCAGCCTCCAACGTCACGTCGTAATCAGACAATGAAAAATGTTGTAAACCTGCTGTGGCAGGTAACGATTTTTTTAACACAGGTTCAGCTTCCCCCGATTTCGTCAGTGCTACTTCTACCGATGCCAATTTGAGTTGTGACGGTTGATACCAATACAAAATTGGCTGGGCTTTTGTAGTCAAAGCGATTTCTTTAGGCGCAAGAATTTGAACGTTTGCCGCTGCCGCTAAACCGCGTGTTCCACCTGTTGAGTGCATTTGTGTTGCCGTGCTTCCACCTGGTGGCTTGTAATTGAGTAAGCCAACTGCGTTTACAGTCGGTGCAAAAATGACCGCGAAAAGACTAACAAAAAGATATTTTTTCATGTGTGTTATTCCCAATTAGTAGATGAAATTTTGTTATCAATAACTTTGTAAAGGTTCAAACTTTTGTTTTTACCTTTTAATTGAAACTCTCCAACCCATTTTGTTTGATAATTTTCCTCAATATAATCACGCGTCGATTGACCAATAAGAATTCGACAGGGATTTTCAAACGTTGGTTTTTCGGTTTCTTTGTTAAAACTTTCCAGCCTTGATGCAATATTGACGGTGTCACCAATTACAGTGTATTCCATTCGCAGTAAACCACCAAAACTGCCCGCAACTAAATCACCAGTATAAATGCCTGTTCGCATCATGACTGTTGGCAGACCTTTTTTTGCCCATTCAATATTTAACTCTCGCAAACGGTTGTTAAATTCCAATGCACATTGAACCGCTAAATTTGCATCTCTTGCAATATCTTCGGGGGTTTCGCGTTTAACAGGTACACCAAAAATTGCCATAATTGCGTCACCAATATATTTGTTCACCACGCCATGATGATTCATCACAATTCGTGTCATTTCTTCCATATAAATGTTGAGCCAATTCATCAAAACAATCGGTTTCATATCTTCTGAAACCAACGTAAAACCAACAATATCGGTAAATAAAACGGTAGCAGTTAATGAATCGGGACGCACGCCGCCTTCACTAAAAAACTGCTCTCGATGTTCCCACAACTGATTAGCAACCTCTGGTGAAACGTGTTTTGAAAACATTTGCATCAATTGTCCTCGCTCGTTTCGTTCACGCGCAAAAGTCAGTGCAAGATTTAAAACAAACGCGCTAAAAAATCCCATCAGTGGGCAAATTAACGTCAGCCACCAACTTGCGTTTAATAAAAGCTGACTGCTCGCCAGTAAAATTCCAATTTCAATAATGACAAACAAAAACGTCTGCCATAAACGATTTCTAAGTCCGCCTGTAATTGCGCCAATAAAACACCATAAAAATAACCACAACGATTGCTCAAGGTCAGAAAATGATTGAAAAGGTTTCTTTTGTTCCAAAGCTGATTTGAGTAATTGACTGATGATAAAAGCGTGATTCTCAACACCAAAACGCCGTATTCCACCAGGCAAAATTTTGTAATCCCCTAAACTTGAAGCCGTGCCTCCAATCAAAACGACTTTATCACGCAAGGCTTCATTGGGAATTTTATTATCGAGTAAATCAGACAGCGAGAAAAAGGGAAATGAATTTGGCAAACCAGGATAATCAAGCATGATTTGATAAGCGTTGGTATCTACACTTTTGTAACCACCAAAATTTGCCGATAATTTTGGCAAGCTAATACCGTTTAAATTTAGATTACCTTGCTGATCGTTTTGAGCAGCGATATTTTCTGCGGCGAGATAATGCAGTGAAACCAGCAACGGAAAAGCGTAATAAGTCGTCGTATCAACATCTAAAAATAATAAGCCACGTCGCATCACGCCGTCGGAATCTTCAATCATATCGTTAAAGCCTAAACGCTCTGGATTATTATTTAACGCGGCGGGAGCTGAAATTTTGTCTTGTTTATTATTACCCGTAAAAAAAATCCACACGATATTTTCATATTGATTCAAGATTTTTTTCAGTGCTTTTGTGCCAGGCGCAACGGGTTTATCACGATATTTATCAACGCCAATTACTCGTACTTTTTGATTTTCGAGTTTTTGAATTACATCGGTGAAAATCTGATCAGATAACGGATGACCATAACGAGCAATATCCGATTCCATTTCACCAATTACGACAATTCTTGAACCAATTTCAGATACGGGTCTGTTCGATAACAATTTATCAAAAGTACGCAGTTCAAGTTCTTGCAAATAGCCTTCTGATTTCATAAAAATACAAATCAAAAACGAGAATAAACAGACAAAAAATAACGCTACAACAGGATTTGACAGCCATCTTTTGATTTTGTTGTCTTGGGTTATCATAACTTACCTCAAAGAACACAATAGGGTTTATGCACAATATGCAGATACACTTTTCGCCATTTGCGAATGTGTAATTCACCTGCTGTAAATCGGTCATCTATGCTCGAAAATTTTTGCTTAATTTTGTTGTTATTGCGCTTCATGCTCTTATTTTTTCACACAATATCAAAATCGGCGGTGCTTTTGAATTATTAGAAATTAGAGTGCTTTTACCACTTTCAAAGAGTATTAAGTAATTTTTAGTTTTAGTGTTATAAATTGCGTGACGTGTATCGTCGTAATCAAAATATAATTATAATTACAACCGAGTAATTTACTTGGTTTTTACGAGGGGGATCGTATGCAAATTAAGAATCCATTTGATTCGTCTAGCCCTGTTGTTGGTGAAGCGAGCATTGATATTAACAAACCTATTCATGATGTTTTTTCGTATGTAGGCGAGCATTTTTTTGATAATTATCCAAAATGGGCAATTGAAGTGGTGGATTTTCAGCCGCTTGATAGTCAAGAAGTTTCTGTCGGTGCGAAAGCCAAGCAAATTCGCAAAGACAATGGCGCGAAAGTCGAGTCTGTTTTTGAAATTACCGACTATCAACCCAATTCAACATTGATTTTTAGAGGGATTGCCGCACCTTATCGGCACAGTTATTTGTTGGTATCCGACGAACAAAATCAACCAACACATTTAACGTTTCGATTTGAATTATTGGAACTTGATGTATTTATGCGTCCGTTTCAAAAGCTGATTCGTTCAGCAATTGAAGATGGCGCAGAAAATACGGTTGAAAACATTAAAAATTTAATTACTGCTACTGGAGTTTAATAATGTCTTTTATTGTTGAAAAAGATGAAGGCGGTTTAATTCCGCAAATACTTTCTGCTATTTTGGATGAATGCGTGAATGGCGTGACGTTAGCCGATCCTGATTTGGAAGACGCGCCAATTGTTTACGCAAATAAAGCCTTTGAGCGTTTGACGGGTTACGGTCAAGAAGACATCATCGGCTTTAATTGCCGTTTTCTGCAAGGTGAAGACCGCGATCAACCTGCGCGTCAACAAATTAAGGAAGCGATGGGGAAAAACGAATCGATTGAAGTCACGTTACGCAATTACAAAAAAGACGGCACGCTGTTTCATAATTGCTTGAAAATCACACCGTTGTTCGACAAAAAGAAACGCGTCATTTATTACCTTGGCGTGCAGTATGATATAACAGAACAAGTTGATTTAAGTAATGAAGTCAAAGAATTGAGCGATTTATTAAACGCTAGATCAGGCGAATAATTTGCTCGTCAAACAAAGAAGGTAAAGAAGGTGAGGTTATGAATAAAACAGAAATTACCACAAACAGCGGTTTGATTTTTAATGAAGTGTTGTTCGGTTTTGCAATACTCGCCTTTTTTGCATTGTTAGCGATTGAGAAAAAACACCCGTATCGAGTTTTTTCACTCAAAATTGCCAAAGAATCATTTGTCACTAATACCACAGCGTTTTTAGTGAATAACGTCATTTTAACGGTATTAAGAGCATCGTCATTATTTTTAGTGGCGCAACAATTTTCTTCTTACGGATTGTTAAGCGGTTTAGATGACGGCTTACTCAAAGGCATTTTGGCATTCGCTTTTTTTGATTTAGCGATTTACGGTTGGCATTTCGCCAGCCATAAATACGAATGGTTGTGGCGATTTCACAAAGTACATCATTGTGATAAAAGTTTTAACGTTTCCACGGGTTTTCGTTTTCATGTTTTCGATTTATTGCTCGAAATTCTTTATAAATGCGTGTTCGTTGTTGTCATTGGCGTGAATGCGTATTTGGTGTTGTCGATTGAAATTATCGAATTATTTTTCATCTTTTTTCACCACGCCAACATTCGTGTTCCAAACGAAGATAAAATTTCACAAGTTATTATCACGCCGTCGCTGCATCGCACGCACCATTCGACATTACGTTCAGAACACGACAGCAATTACGGCATTGTTCTCGCCGTTTGGGACAGAATTTTTGGCACACGAAAAGAATTAGTGCCAGTTAATATCGGTTTGGATTTAATTGAAGCCGAGAATTTTGTTCAACTTTTTTCGCTTGCGTTTATTACCGAGCGTAAAGTCATGAAATTGTTGAGTTGGCTTCCTAAAGGTAAAAAATAAGCGATGATTATTAAAACGGAAAAAGAAATTCCAAGCAGTGAAATTACCGATGAAAAGGTATTTAACAATCGACGTACTTTAATTAAAGCAATGTTGGCAACTGCGGCGAGTGCCAGTATTCTCACCGCATGGGCAAATGATGCCAAACCAAATGCGTGGAACTTAGTCAAAAGCGATTTTTCAAATAAGACGTTAACACCAACGCCGATTGAATTGGTTAAAAATTACACGAATTATTATGAATTTACCTTAAATAAAGACGATTCGACCAAACTCGCGCAAAATTTTATTACCGATCCTTGGTCGTTAGAAATCAGTGGTGAAGTAGAAAATGCAGGGACTTATCACTTGGAAGATATTTTGCGCCAGCAAACTTTGGAAGAACGAATTTATCGTTTTCGGTGCGTTGAAGCGTGGTCAATGGTTGTGCCGTGGGTGGGATTTTCATTGGCAAATTTATTAAAACTGGCGAAACCGTTGTCAACCGCGCATTTTGTAAAATTCACCACGATTCAACAGCCTGAAACGATGCCAAATCAACGCAATAATGTGATGCTCGAATGGCCTTATGTTGAAGGGTTGCGAATTGATGAAGCGATGCACCCGTTGACGATGTTAACCGTAGGAATGTACGGCGACACGTTGCCTAAACAAAATGGCGCACCGTTGCGTTTGGTTGTACCGTGGAAATACGGGTTTAAAAGTATCAAAGCGATTGTCAAAATTGAGCTGTTGAAAAATCCACCTTTGACGACATGGAATAAATCTGCACCCGCTGAATATGGTTTTTACGCCAACGTTAATCCAGCCGTTTCGCATCCTCGTTGGAGTCAAAATAGTGAACGACAATTGGGAAGTGGTTTTTTCACGTCTCGTCGGCAAACGGAATTGTTTAATGGTTACGGTGAACAAGTTGCTTCACTTTATAAAGATATGGATTTACGGCATTTTTTCTGATGAATTTTCAAATTAAAAACCCAAAATTGGTGGCACTTGCAGTTTGTTTAATTCCGTTGTTATTGTTATTTGTAGATATTGCATTCGATAATTTAGGTTCAAATCCCATTCAAGCGTTGCACATTCGATTGGGTGATTGGTCGTTACGTTTTTTGTGTGTAACGTTAGCAATTACGCCACTTCAAACGATGACAAAATGGCGTGGAATGACTGATTATCGCCAGATGTTTGGCTTGTATGCTTTCTTTTATGCGACGCTGCATTTACTCACTTATTTGGCAGTTGATAATAATTTGGAGTGGTCGATTATCGGTACGGATATCATTGAAAGTCCGTATATTTGGTTTGGCGTGATGGCGTATTTGATTGTGTTTTCATTGGCGATTACTTCACCAAAATGGGTAATGAAACGCATGGGGAAATCGTGGAAAAAACTGCATCGACTCATTTATATTGGGTCGTTAGCAGGGATTATTCATTATTTTTGGCAACTTAAAGGCAATCTCGCTGAACCCTTGTTATATTTAATTATCATCTTGTTTTTGCTTGGTTTTCGCATTTTGGTGTGGTTGACAAAACGTCAACTGCACAAAATGATGATTCCAAAAGGTCACGAATAAATGGCGCATTCAAATCGTTAAATGCTTTACCAGCGTGTAAAAAGCGGGTAAAGCAATAGTTGTATCTGCTGTAACCTTCAAGATTCAAAAGTCATTTTGTCATTGTGAGCTTTATTTCCCCATTCCTCCCAAATACTTATTCGTCGTAAATTCAGCCTTAAAGCCAAAATAAGGAACGGAATTAATATTTCCAGCCCAAGCACCTTTTAAAAGTACATTCACTGGTGTGTTGTTTGCTGAAATAACAAAACCACGATCATTAACGTTATAAGAATCAGGTAAAATGGCTGTATGAGCATGGTAATGGTATCCAATATTGTCATGATTATGCCCACCAAAAGCATCAAGTGCTTCACCATAACCGAGCATAGATTTGTCTTTATCCGTTCGATATACGCCAAAAAGCGCGACACCATCATAACCAAAGCCAATTAAAGGTGGATGTGATTTATTTACATAATCACTGTCGTTATAAAGGGTAACAATGCTCTGACCAGTTTTAAATCCATCCGCATGACAATGAGGACCATCGCCACCTTGACCAACATGGCATCCATAAGTCGATAATTCACCTTTCCATTGAGAAGGCATCAAGGCATTATTCAAAGCAGGAAAAATGATAGACCCATCAATTAAAACTCCTATATCAGAGATACTTGCATAATTGTAATTATCATAAGCGGGACATGTAGAAATAGACGAATTTACTTCACCACAATGACTATCCGTGACTAAATTCATTTTCCACGACTGACTATTTGGAATCATGGCATTGTCTGTCACTTTACTCACTTGCCCATAATCTTTCATTGGAATACGAACAATGGAATAGCCTAAATTAGAATAACGAGTGACTGGAGTTGTTGAACCACCTTGCCCAAGAAATGGTGGTCCAGGTATATCAAGTAACCCTTGCGGTGAACCAGGAATGGTATAAGTGACAACATTCATAAATGGATGGTAATTCCCCGCGTCATCATTTTCATTTGTAAAATAAACAAATGGCACCAATTTTTGCCCTGGTGTTCCATCGGCTGGGGCTGCACTCGCTAACCTGCCTGCAAGTGTGGCATCTCTAAATGCCGAATACAATGCTGTTGAATAGCGTAATTTGGCTCCTTGAATAGAAAGAGTAGTTGGAATCGTTGTTAAAAATTGATCGGCGTAGAATTTGGTTTTTGTATCATTACCAGGCGTGGCGACTTGGGGCTTATACGTTGTGTTAATGTTGTTATAAAAGGCAGTATTGCCCGACTCAATAGAATCAACGGATGCACTAGAAGGAAAAGGGGCGGCTGGATTTGACTGGTAAGGAAAATTTGTCGGATTCATTTTATTTGCCGCAACACCATAATCATCCGAAGGTGTGTAAAAATAAAGTTTAGTTGCCAATTTAAGACTAGGGACTAATTTATATTCGCCTTTTGAATAACTCACATAATATCCAGCTCCTTTAGCTGAAAAATTACTATCCTCAGTATATGTTGAATAATACGTTTTAACTGGAGGTCTGCCCTGAGAATCTGAAATCGAAATAGGATTTAAATTGTAACGGTATCTTTTTTCGGCTCTTAAATACTTAGAAGATGAATCATACGAAAAAACAACATAACCATAAGTAGGCGATGCTTTACCTAAATTATTACGAAACTTTAGTTTATAACCATCCAGTTCATCGGCATCAATTGAATAATTGGAATGGAGGTGCGAATCCAGTCGATAATAGCCCGAAGTATCCGTTGAATTAGCAACAACCTGAATGAGCTTTGAAAAATAATTTCCATAAGTGGACTTTGCAGGAATTGTCCCCGACTGAGCAGAATAGCCAATAGTGGAATTGTATGTTGTACCAATTGAAATGTAATTGGCAGAAGCAACAGCAGTCGGCGCATTAGAAATTAAATATCGCCCTCGATTTGTTTCAATACCATTGGCACTTTTTGACAATTTGGGGGAATAGTTTTTTTTCAGAATACTCGCATAGTCTAATGGCGCGTAATACGACTTGCTATCTGTTGTAGTATCGACTGCATAGGCTGGAATCGCTAACAATGTAAAACAAAATAAGATGGGTTTATTGCTTCTCATACCATGAACTCCAAAATTTAATGTGAAAAAATACTTATCTATTATAAGTTACCACCCATAGCCTGCCACGCTATTTATATTTTGTTGTACCGTATTTTGGTGTGATTTAAGAGTGAGGGATGTTGTTTGCGGGAACTTTGAATTTCGTGTCACTTTAATTTTTTTGTGGACGGCGTGCATCGATAAAATGCTCTCGCCAATAGTTATTCTTCAAACTTGAAACCATTACTTTTCCAGCACGCGAACTCGGTGCATGAACAAAATTACTTTCATTCACATAAATACCAACGTGTGACACAGAATCGCCATTCGTATTAAAAAATACCAAATCACCAGAATGGATATTGTTGTTTGGCACTGGCGTTAACGCATTCGACATTTCACGCACAGTACGTGGTAAATGTATGCCATCATGCTCGTAAACATATTTCACAAATCCACTGCAATCAAAACCTTCTTCGGGTGAAGCCTTGCCGTAACTGTACGGCGCACCTTGAAAACTTAACGCATAATCTACAGCTGGCGCATTGATACTACGCTTAACGATAGGACGTGGCTTGATGGGAGGTTCGGGTTGTTTAATGTCAATATCACCCGCACAACCTGATAACAAGGCTAATGCGACTGGAATTGCCAATAACTTTAACCACTGCAAAATTTTTTTTGAAATAGAAACTGTTAATGTTTTCACGACACAATAAAGACCAAAAAAGTTAAGTTAAGCGAAGCTACCTCGCTTGTTTCAAAAACGAGGCAGTGTCACGATAAAACGTTTCAAACATAAGATCGAACATACTCACGAGTAAAATGGCGAATAGGTGCTTTATGTTGTTGAAACTCTTTGTAAATACGATGAACATCTAAGGGCGTAATATGGGTATAAAGACCAAAGCCCGTTTGATTGATAAATTCATCACTCAAGGATTCAATAAAATTCCACCAAATAGAATCGTTGTTTTTTTCTGGTTCCGTCTTCATGTATTTCACCTGTGCTAAAAACAAAATTTCGGTTATCAAATCGTCAGTACAAAACGTATCTCTTAGGTTATGATTGATGTAGATTCCTTTGAACCTTTTTATCGAAATGCCATGAACCTAAAAATCGTGCTTGCTCAAACCGACAGTTTAGTCGGCAACGCTTCTGCCAACTTTAACCGAATTTTTGAAATTGTGACGCAAGTCCACAATAGCTTAGCCTTTGATTTAATTGTATTTCCAGAACTTTGTATAACAGGATACCCGCCCGAAGATTTGTTGTTTCGACGGGATTTTATTAGTGAATCAAATAACGTTATTTTTGAATTAGCAAACATCGCGCCAGAAATCGGAATTGTGGTTGGTTTTTCTGAATTTGACGGCGAAAAATTGTACAACAGCGCGGCGGTGCTATCGCAAGGCAGTGTTTGTGCGATTTATCGCAAACAAAAATTGCCAAATTACGGTGTCTTTGATGAACAGCGTTATTTCACGGCGGGTGGAGAACCATGCGTGTTTGAGTTTAAAGGTCAATTTATTGGCTTGAATATTTGCGAAGATGTTTGGAATTTTGACGTTGTACAAAAAACAAAAGAGGCTGGTGCAGACATTTTATTGACATTGAATGCCTCGCCTTTTCATTCGGGCAAAGCACAACAACGTGAATCGTTAATTGGTTCACACGCAAAAGCCACAAACTTACCGATTATTTACGTTAATTGCGTTGGTGGACAAGATGAATTGATTTTTGACGGTGCGTCTTTTGTTGCCAATGCTGAGGGTGAAATTGTTTTTCGTGCGGCTGAATTTGAAGAACAAATTAGCGTTGTTGAATTTGAAAATGGTCAACCGATTCAGACAATTTGTGCGCCAATTTACACGCCAATTTGTAGTGATTATAAAGCGTTAGTTTGTGGCATTCGGGATTATGTGCGAAAAAATGGATTTAAAGGCGCGATTTTAGGATTATCAGGCGGTATTGATTCCGCGTTGGTTTTAGCGTTAGCAGTCGATGCGCTGGGGGCAGAAAATGTTGAAGCGGTTTCGTTGCCGTCAAAATATACGCTCGAAATGAGTAGCGGCGACGCAAAAACACAAGCTGAAATTATGGGTGTAAATTATCACAGTATTTCGATTGAACCAGCGGTAAAAGCATTTACTCAAATGCTTGCAGAAATTTTTGCAGGCACGCCAAATGACACAACTGAGGAAAATATCCAAGCGCGTTGTCGTGGTGTCGTTTTAATGGCGATGTCCAATAAACAGGGAAAATTACTGTTAACAACGGGAAATAAAAGCGAAATGAGCGTCGGTTACGCAACACTTTATGGCGATATGTGTGGCGGTTTTGCCCCGTTGAAAGATGTGCCTAAATTGTTGGTTTATGACTTGGCGCGTTATCGAAATTCGCTTTCACCAGTTATTCCTGAACGTGTTTTAACTCGCCCACCGTCTGCAGAACTCGCACCAAATCAATGTGATAGTGATTCGTTACCGCCTTATGAAATTCTTGACCCGATTTTGGCGCGATACATTGAACAGAATCAAACAGCTGACGAAATTATTGCTGCGGGTTTTATGATTGAAGACGTAACACGAGTGATTCGATTGGTTGATGGCAGTGAATATAAACGCCGACAATCTGCAACAGGAATCCGAATTAGCGAACGTGCGTTTGGACGTGACCGCCGCTATCCAATTACTTCGGGTTATCACGGCGTTTAAGTTAGAATGACACTAAAATATTATTTTTCATTTTTACCAGAGGACGCGCCATGCGGAATTTGAAATTTTTACCCGCGATGCTAGGCGGTGTAATTGCTCTTGCTGTGATTTTATTCGTTGCCTTTCATTTTATCTTCATCGATTTGTTTGTGGATTTATGGTGGTATCAATCGCTGAAACTGGAGTCATATTTTTGGCTGCGTTTACTGTATAAATTTTTCCTTTCGGGTGGCGTGACGCTGGCGTTTTTTATTATTTTCTTCTCGCATTTTTGGGTGGCATCACGTTATTTAGGTTTGAATACCGATGAAAAATTATTAACGGGCAGCGAAACTCGTCGCTTTCAAAAATTCGCTGACACGTTTATGAATGGTTCGGTGAAAATTTACACGCCGATTTCGTTGCTTTTAGCGTTGTTGATTGCATCGCCTTTTTACAGTGACTGGGAATCGACGTTAATGTATTTCTTCGGAAGTGCGTCTGGTGTAAAAGAAATGTTTTATGGAAACGATGTGAGTTTTTATATGCTCGCGTATCCGACGTATCAATTGATTCAGCAAGAATTATTGATTACTGCGTTGCTGACTTTTTCGATGGTGAGCGTGCTGTATTGGCTTGAACACGCTTACATTCCAGACCAACGTAAAAATTTTCCAAAAGGCGCGAAAGTGCATTTGACGTTGTTGATTGGTTTTGTTGTCGGCGTGGTGCTTTGGGGCTTTATGTTGCAACGCTTCTCGCTACTTTATACCGATAAACATGAACCAATTTTCTTTGGTCCTGGTTTTATTGAAATTCGCTATCAATTGCCGTTGATTTGGGCGGCAATGGCGGCATTCCTCATTCTTTCGTTGATTGCAATTCAATTTGTACATTCTGAAAAGCACGATAAACCCATGCCGTTGTTGATTTCATTTTTTTTGTTTTTAACGATTTGGCAAGCCCCGAATTTGCAATTTATTCCCGATTCGTTACAACGTTTTGTAGTCAATCCAAATCCCGTAAAAACGGAAAAACCGTTTATGCAGCACAACATTGATTCGACATTGGCGGCGTATGATTTACAAAACATTAAAACCGTAGACTTAACCGTCAAACTCGATGCCGCACAAGATATTGAAACGTGGGGAACGCAAAAACATTATGAAAACATTCCCGTTTGGGATAGAGAATTTATTGTTTACAGTTATAAACAACTGCAAGAAATTCGACCTTATTACAAATTTTTATCAGTAGACGAAGATCGTTATTTTATTTCGGATCATTTGCGTCAAGTGAATATCGCCGCACGAGAAGTGAACATTGATAAATTACCTAAAGAAGCTCAGAACTGGGAAAATCGTCATTTGCGTTACACGCACGGTTACGGCGCAGTAATTACACCTGCGGCTCAAGATGCTGACGCGCCATTGACGTGGTATTTACGCGATTTGAATATGCACTCCGATGTCAATTTACACGTTGAACATCCCGATATTTATTACGGTCAAGAACAGTTTGATTACGCGATTGTGCCAAATAAATTAGACATTGTCGGCATTGCAGGAACCGATGCTAAGGAATCGCAAGCCTATCACGGTAAAGGCGGCATTCCCTTTTCGTCGGTATTTAAAAAAGCTCTTTTTGCGTTTAAATTGAAAGACGAAAAAGTGTTTTTTTCGTCAAATATTTCTGAAGACAGCAAACTGAAAATTTATCGCAATATTACCGAACGCATTCACAAACTCACGCCATTTTTGCATTTGGATAAAGACCCGTATCTAGTGATGACAAAAGATCGTTTTTATTGGATTCAAGACGCTTACACGTTGTCAAATAAATATCCAGTTTCAAAACCTATGCGTAGCGAACATTTAAACAACGGACAGCCATTTAACTACATTCGTAATTCGGTCAAAATCGTAGTTGATGCGTTTGATGGCGACACGGATTATTATTTGATAGATTCGTCTGATTCAATTGCACAGGTTTACAAACGTGCTTATCCGAGTTTGTTTAAGCCTTTAGATGATATGCCTGTTGAATTGAAAGCTCATTTACGTTATCCGCGTGATTTGTACACCTTGCAAATGCAAATTTACGCAAAATATCATCAAACTAGCCCTGAATTATTTTACGAACAAGCAGAAACGTGGGCGCAAGCAAATGTGCGTGAAAAACCCGTGTTGCCGTATTATCAAACGATGGATTTTGGAAACTGTAACGATACCGAAGAATTTGTGTTAATTAACCCGATGACTCCCGTGAATCGTAATAATTTAAGTATGGTTGGCATGGCGAGTACGCTAGATAAAACAAATTGCGGTGACGTTTACAAGCCAAACATTACCGTGTTTAAATTTGGTAAAGATGTGCAAGTCAATGGACCTGAACAAATTGAAGCGTTGACACAACAACATCCTGAAATTTCAGCACAATTTACGTTGTGGGGTCAAACGGGTTCAACGGTTGAAATGGGGCGAATGGTCATTTTGCCTATGAGCAACACGATTTTGTATGTACAGCCCATTTATATTGCTTCAACGAAAAACAAAATGCCTGAATTGACACGAATTATTGTGTCGATTGGCAACGAAACCGTGATGGATACAACGTTGCATTCAGCGTTAGACAGATTAAAAAACATTTTTATTAACAAAACACGCACGGTTGATACCGCCGCGTCCAAACATTAAAAGGATTTCTTTGTGCAAAGTGAACGCATTGCAGAATTAAAAAATACAGTTCAACAACTTTTAGACGAAGCCAAAGCGCAAGGCGCAACGGCGGCTGAAGCGGGTTTGAGTGTTGATGATGGTTTATCAGTCACGGCACGTTTGGGCGTTGTCGAAACGATTGAACATCATTGCAGTCAAGGTTTAGGCGTAACCGTTTATTTCGGGCAACGAAAAGGAGCTGCAAGTACCACCGATTTGTCACCTGCGTCGATAAAAGAAACCGTTAGCGCGGCGTGTAGCATTGCACGTTACACCAGCGAAGACGATTGTGCGGGTTTGCCAGACACAGATTTACTCGCCACTGAATTTCCAGATTTAGATTTGTATCATCCGTGGGCATTGTCATCTGAAAAAGCGATTGAATTAGCGATTGAATGTGAAGATGCCGCTCGAAGTTATCACGCTGAAATTAGCAATTCCGAAGGCGCGACCATTAGCACACATAAAGGAATTAACGTGTTAGGAAACAGCTTGGGATTTTTACAGGCAAAACTTGGCACACGTCATTCACTGGTTTGTTCAGTATTGGCACAACGTGGCGACGATATGCAACGTGATTATTGGTACAGCGTGGCGCGAAATTCTGAAAAATTAGAATCGGCGCGTGACATTGGTATTAAAGCGGCTGAACGCACACTGCGACGTTTAGGCGGACGCAGTTTAAGTCCACGTCAATGCCGTGTTTTGTTTAGTGCAGAAATGGCAGGCAGTTTATTGGGTTCGTTTATTGGCGCGATTAGCGGCGGCAGTTTGTATCGTAAATCGACGTTTTTACTGGACGCATTGAACACACAAGTTTTTCCTGATTTCGTACACATTCACGAACAACCACATTTGATCGGCGGACTTGGTAGCGCAATGTATGACGGCGAAGGCGTTGCAACACGCAATCGTGATTTGGTTCGTGACGGTATTTTGCAAGATTATGTGTTAAGCACTTATTCGGCGAAAAAATTGGGTTTGAAAAGTACGGGCAACGCAGGAAGTGTGCGTAATCTGACAATTACTTCCAATGCGGGGGATTTTGAATCGATGTTACAAACGCTCGGCACGGGGTTATTAGTTACCGAACTGATGGGGCAAGGCGTGAAAATGATGACAGGTGACTATTCACGCGGCGCGGCAGGTTTTTGGGTTGAAAATGGCGTAATTCAATATCCCGTCGAAGAAATTACGATTGCTGGAAATTTAAAAGAAATGTTCAAAAACATTATCGCGGTCGGTAACGATGTTGATTTGCGTGGCAATATCCGAACTGGCTCAATTTTGATTGAGCAGTTGTCGATTGCGGGTGAAGAATGAGTTTTTATTTAATTTTAGGAGAGAAAAAATGAACAGACGTAATTTTATGCGCTTAGGTTTGGCTGGCGCGGGTTTAATAACTTTGAACGCTACGCCTTTGTTGGCAGAAACAAAACAAACTCAACTTGTCGGTGCGGGTGGATTGTTTTATACAAAAGAAAATGCGGGGCGTTGGAAAGGTAAAGATGCAACTCATTTACCGTCAGTTGAAATTGAAAAATCGACAGTGAAAGTCACCACCGCGCACGAAATGAACGGTTTTGAGCATTACATCGTGAAACACGTTTTACTTGATAAAAATTATAAATTTTTGGACGAACATTTCTTTAATCCAACCGTTGATAAAGTTGCACAATCAACATTTACGTTACCCAATTACAGCGGCACATTGTATGTTTTGAGTTTGTGTAACAAGCATGATTTATGGTTGGCAACAGCTGAAGTATAAAAATAATAAAAAAGCACTTTCATATTTTTAAAAAGGAATAACCAATGACAAGATTTCCAGCAGAATGGGGAAAACAAGCCGCTGTTTTAATCGCGTGGCCACACGAAACAGGCGATTTTAGCGACAACTTAGAATCCGTCGAGGAAACTTACAGTGTTATCGCAGACACAATTACCGAATATCAACGCTTGTTAATTGTTTGCCGTGATGATGCACATCAACGTCACATTAAAACACTTGTCGAACGCCACGAAGACATTGATTTCATTCACGCCCCCGTCAATGATATTTGGGTTCGTGACACGACTTTTTTGACTGTTGAAAAAGAAGGCGCGTTGAAATATCTAAATTTCCAATTTAACGGTTGGGGAGAAAAATACGATTTTTCTGACGATAACGTGCTCAATAATAAATTAGCAAATGCCAAATTTTTCAAAGGCAAACCCCATCACGACATTGATTTTATTTTGGAAGGCGGCAGCATCGAAAGTGACGGCGAAGGCACGATTTTAACCACCGATCATTGTTTATTGAATCCAAACCGAAATAGCGCGTTGAACAAAGAACAAATCGAAGCGCAATTAAAAACACATTTAGGCGCAAAACGTATTTTGTGGCTCAAACAAGAAAATTTAGCGGGCGACGATACCGACGCACACATTGATACTTTGGCGCGTTTTTGCACGTCAACGACAATTGCTTACACCAGTTGTGACAATTTCGATGACCCGCATTATGAGAGTTTGAATCGAATGAAAATGCAGCTCGAAACATTTAGAACTTTGGCGAATGAACCTTACAATTTAGTTCCCCTGCCCTTGCCAACACCAATTTTTGATGAAAATGATGAGCCATTGCCTGCGAATTACTCAAATTTTTTGATTATCAATCATGCTGTTTTAGTGCCTGTTTATAACGATAAAAATGACAAAATTGCGCTCGAACGATTAGCAAACGTTTTTCCTCAGCACAAAATCATTCCAATTCCGTGCCTTCCGTTAGTACAACAATACGGCAGTTTGCATTGCATGACGATGCAATTTCCAGAGCAAGCACGAGGTTAATTTATGCAAAAAAAGTTAATCGTGAGTGCCGTGCAACAACCGTGCGGGGACGATAATCCGCACGTTAATTTAGATTTTTCGATTGCCAAAATCCGCGAAGTGGCTGCAAAAAATGCTGATTTAGTTGTGTTATCCGAATTGCATTTGGGCAAGTATTTTTGCCAAACTGAAGACCACACTGTTTTCGATTTAGCACAACCGATTCCGTGTGAAACAACCGATATTTTGTCGGAATTAGCGAAAGAATTAAGCATCGTAATTGTGTCAACACTCTTTGAACGTCGTGCCGCTGGGCTTTATCACAATACCGCCGTCGTTTTTGATAAAGACGGCAGTATTGCGGGTAAATATCGAAAAATGCACATTCCCGACGACCCCGCTTTTTATGAAAAATACTATTTCACGCCTGGCGATTTGGGTTTTACACCTATTGAAACGTCAATTGGCAAATTGGGCGTGTTGATTTGTTGGGATCAATGGTATCCCGAGGCGGCACGTTTAATGGCGTTGGCGGGGGCTGATATTTTGATTTACCCAACGGCAATTGGTTGGGATAAAAACGACACAAAAGAAGAACAAGCACGGCAATTAGACGCTTGGATTACGGTTCAACGCGGTCATGCGGTAGCAAATGGCTTGCCTGTGATTTCGTGTAATCGGATTGGTTTTGAAACTGCCCCAAATTCTGAAAACGGCATTGATTTTTGGGGCAATAGTTTTATAACTGGAGCGCAAGGTGAATTTTTAGCTCACGCAAATTCGACTGACACACAAGTGTTAATTGCTGAAATCGACAAAAAACAAAATGAAACGGTGCGTCGAATTTGGCCATTTTTGCGTGATCGACGCGTTGATGCTTTCAGTGATTTGACTAAGCGTTTTATTGACTAATTACAAAAAAACTTTCTAATTGGATATGTTATGAAGCCAGTCATTATTCCAATTGAGCAATCATTGCATCGTTACAACACTGACGATCGAGCAAAGTTGCAACGTGCGTTAGCGATTGTTTATATGCCTTTGGACAATACGCCTGTAGACGATGTTTATTATCCGCAAAGCGTTGAAATTGCCTCAATTTTGATAAATTTTCATGTTGATGTGAAAACCACTTTGGCGGCAATTTTGAGTGACTCGCGTTTAAACACACCATCACAACAACGCAATATTGCCACCCAATTTGGCGATACTGTTGCAAACTTAGTGAAGGATGTGAACTGGTTAAACACGGTTGGGGTTTATTCGCCGAAAATGGCAGAGCAACCCGAACAAGCGGAAATGCTACGTCAAATGCTGTTATCGATGACAAAAGACGTGCGAGCGGTGTTGATAAAATTGGCATATCGCATTCATCAACTCCGCAATCTGGCTACCGAATCTCAAGAAATTCGGCATTTTATCGCCCAAGAAACACTTGATATTTACGCGCCAATTGCTAACCGTCTTGGCGTTTATCAGTTTAAATGGGAACTTGAAGATTTGGCGTTTCGTTATTTAGATACCGTGACGTATCGTCAAATTGCCCAAGCATTAGCGGCAAACCGTTCCGCGCGTGAAAGTAGCATTCAACGTTTCATTCTTTCATTACGACAGGTGTTAGCAAAAGAAGACATTCCGAGCCAATGTTATGGTCGCCCCAAGCACATTTACAGCATTTGGAAAAAAATGCAGAGTAAAAAGGTGGGCATTGAGGGATTATTCGATTTACTTGCCGTGCGCGTAGTAGTTGAAACGCTCACACAGTGTTACACGGTGCTAGGAATTGTGCATAGTTTGTGGGATACCTTGCCTAATGAATTTGACGATTACATTGCTAATCCAAAAGAAAATGGCTACGAGTCTTTACACGCCGTTGTTTTGGATTTAGCAGATAATCGCATTGAAGTACAAATCCGCACCAAAGCCATGCACGATTACGCAGAATTAGGTGTTGCGGCGCATTGGTCGTACAAAGAAGGTGGACGGCAATCACCAACCATCGAAAAAAGTATCGCAACATTGCGTCACATTTTGGAAAGTAAAGAAGATAATTCCATTTCCAAAGAGCAGTTTCACAGTGAATTATTCGATGAAAATATTTATGTTTTAACACCAAAGGGGCGTTTAGTTCGCCTAAACAAAGGCTCTACGCCACTTGATTTCGCTTACACGCTGCACACCAATATTGGACATCGTTGTCGGGGAGCAAGAGTGAACGGGCGTATCGTGCCGCTCACTTATCGACTCAATTCGGGCGAACAAGTTGAAATTTTAACCAACAAGGAAGTCAATCCAAATCGTAATTGGATTGTGCCAAATTCGGGTTACTTAACGTCAACGCGTGCGATTAAAAAAGTTAGAAATTATTTTTCTCAATTACAAGGGAATGTACATAAGGCATCGGTTACGGCAAAAGATAATGCCTCGCCTTTACTCAAACAAAAAGAATCTAAAGCCAAAGAATCCAAGTCTAAAAACAGTATTGCTGTCAAGGAATCTCTTCCTAAAATGCCAAATCTTTGCGAAGTATCGGTTGCGGGTTTGAGCAATATTAAAACCGAGCTTGCTCAGTGTTGTAGCCCTGTATCAGGTGATTACATTATCGGTTATATTTCATCTCACAGCGGCGTTATCGTGCATAAATCTGATTGCACAAGCATCTCAAAACTCAATGCAGAAAAACAACCGCGTCTGGTTTCAGTCACTTGGGGACGCAGTAAATCCAGTCATACCGTGTCAATTGAAATACACGCGTTTAATGCTCAACATTTATTGGCTGAAGTTTCTCAATTACTCACAAAACTAAAAGTACATATTTTTACAGCGATTTTAGAATCACAGCCCGATCTTTCTGCTATATTAAATTTGACGATACAAATTGAAAACAACGCACAGCTTAAAGATGTATTGAAACAAATTAAGCAATTGCCAACAATTACACTTGCTCAACAAAAGGCGTAGACGATTTAACCTAGTACGAACAATTCAGTGACCGCATTCGTTTAGACGACGTATGTTTATTTTTAATCTAGCTGTTCAAACAAACTGGAAAAAACATCATGCGACCATCAATAGCAAAAAAAATTCCACTTATTCAGCCAAAAGCATTATTAAGCGATCTTATCGAGTTACGTTCAGCTGTTTTAGCCGAAGGTAAACAGCAAATGGATAAATGGCAGCTTGATATTCGTGAAGATAGACAAAATTTTCAGTGCAGTGCCACTAATTTAGCAAGTTACCTCGCGTTGCGTCAGCGTGATTTACGCGATTTACAAGCCACCCTGCGTTCTTGGGGATTATCATCACTGGGACGTATTGAAGCGCAGGTGTTGCAAAATTTAGATGCAGTAATTGTTACACTTACTCAGTTGTGTGGTGAACATCCTGATAAATATGTTTCGCGCCAACATCTTGAATCCTTTTTGCAAGGACAGCGTTTTTTGGAACAAGAAACCGAGTTGGTCTTTGGCAAAACGCCTTTAAATCGTAGAGTACGAATGATGGTCACGCTAGCCAAAGAAACAGCTAATGATCAAGAACTTGTAAGGCAGATGGTTACAAGCGGTATGAACATTGCACGAATTAACTGCGCTCATGATACGTCTGAAGATTGGTTGAAGATGGTTGTAAACGTTCGTCGGGCAGAGCAAAAAACAGGTATGCCTTGTAAGGTGTCAATGGATTTGGGAGGACCTAAATCACGCACAGGCAAAGTTGTAATACCAAGCGGAAAGCGCATTAAAGTAGGCTGTATTATTTTACTCACCACTGCCACACCAAAATACTCAAAAAAATATCCATTTCAAGTTCAATGTTTGTTGCCTGAAGCAATCATTCAGGTTCATGCAGGCGCACAAGTTTGGTTTGACGATGGCAAAATAGGCACGGTTGTCAACGAGCGTGTTTCAAAAGGTTTGATATTAATGGTCACGCAAACCAGTGATGGTGGTGAAAATCTAAAATCCGACAAAGGCATCAATTTTCCAGACACTGCTCTGACACTCGATGCGTTAACAGAAAAAGACCTTCGTGATTTGGATTTTATTGTCAAATACGCTGACATTATCAATTATTCCTTCGTTCAAACTTCTGACGATATTTGCGCCATTCAACGTGAAATTGCCGCTCGTAATCCACAACGTGACATTGCTCTAATTATTAAAATAGAAACTGCGAAAGCCATTGAAAATTTACCTGATTTGATTGTAGCGGCAGGAAGTCGGCAACCATTGGGAGTTATGATTGCACGCGGTGATCTTGCGGTTGAAATTGGTTTTGAACGCATGGCAGAAATGCAAGAAGAGATTTTGTGGATTTGTGAAGCGGCTAATGTGCCAGTCATTTGGGCAACGCAAGTTTTGGAAACACTTGCTAAAACAGGTAGACCAACTCGCGCTGAAATGACGGATGCCGCAATGGCAGAACGCGCAGAATGCGTCATGCTCAACAAAGGAAAATACATCATCGAAGCAATGCGAATTCTCGATAGTGTGTTGGTTAGAATGCAATCACATCAGTCAAAAAAGTCTGCTCAACTTAGGGCGTTGCGTTCTTGGTTGTAACGTTAGATAAATTTAACCAGCGCAATCGATTGGCATTTGAAACCACTGTCACGGAAGACATTGCCATCGCTAAACCCGCAATCATGGGATTTAACAACACACCAAAAATCGGATAAAACAAACCCGCCGCTAATGGAATGCTAATTGTGTTATAAAAAAATGCGCCCAATAAATTTTGTTTAATGTTGGCGAGCGTCGCAATTGATAATTTCATTGTTTCGGCAACTTTCAACAACGAACCTTGCAAAATCACAATATCCGCGCTTTCAATCGCAACGTCCGTTCCGCCACCAATCGCCATGCCCACATCGGCTTGAGCCAATGCTGGCGCGTCGTTGATGCCGTCGCCCACCATGCCAACGCAATAACCTGTTTTTTGTAATTCACGCACGATTTCGGCTTTAAATTCAGGCAAAATTTGTGCTTTCACTTCGTTAATTCCAGCCTGTTTGGCAATCGCATTCGCGGTAATATCGTTGTCGCCCGTCACCATAATTACGCGCACGCCCAATTTTTTCAACGCTTGCACAGCTTCGGCAGAATCGGTTTTAATCGGGTCTGAAACCGACACAATTCCGACAATCTGACCGTTCGCCGCCAACAACATGGGCGTTTGTCCCAATTCGGCAAGTTCCTCTAATTTTGGCAAATAATCATCAACGGCAATTTGTTGTTCGAGCATCAAGGTTTTATTGCCAAACAAAACAGGTTGTTCTTTCCATTGACCCATTACGCCCTGCCCTGCAATTGCTTTAAATTGCTTGATTCGATGAAATTTCAAATTTTGCGCTTTTGCCGCCGTTAAAATACTGCTTGCGAGTGGATGCTCTGAACCCGATTCTAAACTTGCCGCTAATTGTAAAACCGCTGTTTCATCAAAATCCCCAAACGCTAAAACCGTCGCAACTGTTGGTTTGCCTTGCGTGACAGTTCCCGTCTTATCGAGAATAATGCAATTTAATTTTCCCGCCGTTTGCAACGCTTCACCTTTGCGAATCAAAATGCCCGATTGCGCGGCGCGTCCCACCGCAACCATCACCGAAATTGGTGTCGCTAAACCTAACGCGCACGGACACGCAATGACTAAAACCGTCATTGACGTGACAAACGCATAACCTAACGCGCCTTCACCACCAAAAATCAGCCACATTAAAAACGTCACGGCTGAAATCGCAACAACCGTCGGCACAAAAACGCTCGCAATTTGATCCGCCAAACGTGCAATTTTCGGTTTGCTTGATTGCGCTTGACGAACGCTTTTAATAATTTGAGCCAATGCTGTATCACGTCCAATGCGCGTTGCTGTAAATAAAAAACTACCCGTTTGATTCATTGTGCCGCCTGTAACTGACGCACCAATCGTTTTTTCAATGGGCATGGATTCACCTGTCAACATGGATTCATCAACGCTTGAATGACCTTCGGTTAACACGCCATCGACAGGGATTTTTTCACCAGGTCTAACGCGCAACGTTTCGCCTAAACCTACTTCTTCAATTGACACGTCGAGTTCTTCTCCATTTCTAACCACTCGCGCCGTGCGCGGTTGTAAGCCTAATAATTGCCGAATTGCGCCCGATGTTTTGCCACGCGCTTGCATTTCGAGAGCATTACCTAAATTGATAAAGGCTAAAATCACAACCGCCGCTTCAAAATAAGCGTGTTGTGACAATGCGGGAAACGCGGCGTAATAATCAATCATCACGCACGAATAAAGCCATGCAGAGCCTGTTCCCAAAGCAATTAACGTATCCATGTTGTATTGTTTTAGTCGAAACGATTGATATGCGCCGCTGTAAAAATGTTCACCGCAATAAACCATAATGCCAAACGTAATCATCGCAGTTAATGTCCAAAAACCTTGACTGTGCGGCATTCCCATCATTGGCAACAAATCAAAATGTTCCGCAATCATCAAAAATGCACCGAATGCCCCCGCGATTTTTGCTTTGTGCATTAGTGACAAATAACGCGCCAATTCTTGTGCTTCTTGATCTGCGGGATTTTCAAAACCTTCCATAATTGCCACGTCAAAACCAGCCGCTTTCACGGATTTTTTCAAGGCTTCAACGTCGGGGTTGCCTTTGACAATCGCGGAATGGTCGGCAAAATTTACGCTGACCGATTCAACGCCAATCACTGAAGTTAATGCTCTTTCAACCGAACTGATACAGCCCGCACAGCGCATTCCTAAAATGGATAAACGTAATTCTGGGACGTTAGAATCGGCAGTCATCATTTTTACTCTAAGCCAAAGCCAGCGGCGGTAATTTCGTCTTCTAAATCTTCAATGTCGATTTTTTCAGCCTCGAATTCAACGCTAACGTGATTTGCTTTGCAATCAGCAATAACCTTAATTACACCGTCTAAAGCGGTTAATTTTTCGATAACATTGGTTTCACAGCCGCCACATTTCATGCCAGTGACGGTAAAAATTGCTGTTTCAGTCATGATAATTTTTCCTCATTTTAAAAAATGAAAAGTTAAAACATTTGAT
>CAIRCR010000081.1 GCA_903877065.1 uncultured Pseudomonadota bacterium | reverse complement strand
ACATCCTATTTTGCATTTTGATGACTTGGTTTTGACCTAAAAAGTCGAACATCGCGTTTTAATTCAAATAATCGGGATGTTATTTTTGACTGTGTCCTAAAGGAATTTTTTATACACAAAAAAGAAACTATGAATCAATAATTAGCTATATTGTCAATAAATTAGAGCATCTGTATAGTACACTCCAAGTTAGTTATTTTTATTTTTACACTCCAATCACTAAGGACATTATCATGAATATTTTTTATAGAGACGTATTGATTGCGCTGATGTTTGCTATCGGCATTGTTGGATTCATTTCTGGTGAATTCATTATATCGACGGTGTTATTTGCGTCAGCGGCTATCTTCAGCAACATACATTTAAACCGTCAGTTTTACAGTTAAGTTTTTACCCAAACATATTTACCTCCTGATATTGCATTACAAACATTGACTCCTCATTGTCCTGTTTGACCTCTTGCTCCCTTTGTTAATAAACAACGGGAGCTTTTTTTTGCCTGTAACTATCGCTAACGCGCTAGAATAGGGACTTTCTAATTTTCTCTTAAAAATAAACTATCATGCGAACTTCTTTATTCCCCTTAAATACTGTCAAAGAAACCCCGTCTGAAGCGGAAATTATTAGTCATCAATTGATGATTCGTGCTGGTTTGATTCGCAAACTCGCGTCGGGTTTATATACTTGGTTGCCGCTCGGTTTGCGTGTGTTGCGTAAAGTTGAACGTATTGTGCGTAGTGAAATGGAAAAAGCAGGCGGTTTAGAAGTTCTCATGCCTGGTCTGCAACCCGCCGAATTATGGCAAGAAACGGGACGTTGGGAACAATATGGCGCGGAATTAGCGCGATTAAAAGATCGTCATGATCGAGATTTTTGCCTTGGACCAACACACGAAGAAATTATTACCGATTTGGCGCGGCACGAAATAAAAAGTTATAAACAACTGCCAATTACTTATTTTCAAATTCAAACCAAATTCCGTGATGAAATTCGCCCTCGTTTTGGCGTGATGCGTTCACGCGAATTTATTATGAAAGATGCCTATTCGTTCCATTTGACCGAAGAAAGTTTGCACAACACTTACGAAATCATGTACGCCACTTACACGGCAATTTTTACGCATTTTGGTTTGAAATTCCGTGCTGTGATTGCAGATTCAGGTTCGATTGGCGGTGCAGTTTCACATGAATTTCATGTTTTGGCGGATTCGGGTGAAGATGCAATTGCTTTTTCAACGCAAAGTTCATACGCTGCGAATGTCGAAAAAGCCGAAGCCTTAATGCCAAAGCAATCACGTCCAGCAGCCACGCAAACAATGACGTTAATTGACACACCAAATCAACACAGCATTGACGAAGTGTGCGAATTTTTAAGCATTTCTGCCACACAATGTGTGAAAACACTCATCGTCAAAGGCGCAGAAGAAGGTGAGTTAGTTGCGTTATTATTACGCGGTGACCATGAATTGAATGAAATTAAAGTTGAAAAAATTGCGAGCATTGCCGTACCGTTACAATTTGCCAGTGACGACGAAATTCAACGTGCTTGCGGTTGTAAAGCGGGTTCAATTGGTGCGTTAGGTTTAACTATTTCGATTATTGCAGACCGTAGCGTTAGCGTCATGGCGGATTTTGTTTGTGGTGCAAATCAAGACGGCAAGCATTATCAAGGCGTAAATTGGGAACGTGATTTGCCATTACCGACACACATTGCCGATTTGCGAACCGTTGTTGAAGGCGATGAAAGTCCCGACGGCGAAGGCACATTGACAATTGCTCGTGGCATTGAAGTTGGGCATATTTTTCAGCTTGGCACAAAGTACAGTGAAGCCATGAAAGCAGGTGTCATCAATGAAGGTGGCAAAAATCAAATCATGATTATGGGGTGTTATGGAATTGGTATTTCACGAGTTGTTGCGGCGGCAATTGAACAAAATCATGACAGCAAAGGCATTATCTGGTCGCCAAACCTTGCACCATTTCAAGTTGCAATTTGTCCGATGAATATGCACAAATCTGAGCGTTTGCGTGAAGCCACTGAAAATTTATATCAAGAATTGTTAAACGCAGGCATTGAAGTTTTATTTGATGATAGAAAAGTTCGTGCAGGTTTTATGTTTTCAGATATGGATTTAATTGGAATCCCACACTTATTAGTGATGGGTGACAAAGGTTTAGATTCTGGCACGGTTGAATATAAAGCCCGTACCGCTAATGAATCCGAAGATATTGCAATGACAGATATTTTGGAATTTATTAAAGCAAAGTTGCGTTGAAATTAACCTTAATCTATTATCAATCCGCGTGTTTCACATTCAGGTTTTGTTTTAAGCAATAAACCAAAACTGATTCACGTTTAACTTGTTTATTTTTTAACTTACTTCGGGTATTACATTATGAAAACAAAAATGAGTGCGTTATTGTTCTTTATCATTGCTGCAACAGCGAGCAATTTTAGTTACGCGGGTGCTGACGATGCAGCATGGATTGCTAAATGTGTTGCGGACAATGCAAAAGAAGGAGCTGCACCTGAAACGGTGCAAAAGTATTGTAGTTGTATGAATAGTAAAATGTCTGATAATGAAACATTGTCTATTTCAGCATGGGAAACATCACACCCAAAAGAAATGAAAGCATGTGAAGTGGCATCAGGCTGGAAGTAATTTGCTCAATGTTTAAACACAAAAAGCGTCAATATCGTTCAGGTATTGACGCTTTTTTAATTGATCAATTCGCATTTTGACAATTGTAAACAAAATTAAAGTTAGAAAAATTTT
>CAIRCR010000080.1 GCA_903877065.1 uncultured Pseudomonadota bacterium | reverse complement strand
TATCACGCGCAAACGTTTGAATGATTTTGCCGAATTGTATCCAGACGTTAAAACCGCGTTGCAACATTGGTATCAGATGATTAAATCGAATAATTTTGAGTCGTTCAACGAGTTAAAAATGTTGTTTCCTTACGCTGACCAAGTTGGCAAATTAACAGTTTTCAATGTTGGCGGTAATAAAGTGAGGTTGATTGCAGCAGTTCACTACAACAGTCGCAAAGTGTATATTCGAGCGATATTGACCCACAGCGAATACGATAAAAACAAATGGAAGGAGTAATTTATGTCTGCGGTTTATCTTGAGCAACTAACCCCTATTTGGAATGATTTTTCAAAGTTTATTCATGTTTTACATGACGAACGTGACTATAAAAAAGCGGTTTCGTTATTGGATAGTTTGATTGATATAGTTGGCGAAAATGAAAAGCACCCGTTAGCGTCATTGATGGAATTGGTGGGCGTATTGATTACGCAATACGAAGATATTTATGTTTCAGAACTATGAGTAAAACGCGAAAGCCCCGCCCCTTGTGAAAAAGGAGCGGGGCTTTTTTGTGGTAAGATTTGAACTGAAATTGAAATTTAGAGGTGAAAAATGACAGAAAAATTTTCTTGCAGTGTTCACGACCTATTACATAAATATGGTTTTTTGGAAGGTGATTTGTTGATTCCAGAAGAAGAGCCGTTAGTTGAGCAGGCTTGTGAATACTTAGCAAATGAATTGGGGATTGTAGAAAATCGTTGGAAACCAGAAATTAGATGCGGACGTTATTTGAATTTTATTGACTTAACTACTGATAAAACGGTTTGTTTTTACGAAATGCCAGAAGTAGAGAGAAGAAAAATTCTCAAGGTTGTCGGACAAAAAAATCTTGACTGGATTACGATTCCTTTTCAAGCAAAAAATGCGTTAAAACCAAATGAAATGACGGAGACAAAAATGACGACAATACAAGATGATATTTGGACAATTTTGCATGAAATAGCGAAAGGGCAAAAAGAGTTACAAATTGCACAACAAGAAAACGAGTCCGAAATAGCACAGTTGCGTGCTTCACAAAAACAAACGAATGAGCAAATAGCAGAAACGAATGCAACACTAAAGCGTGTTGGTGTTGATTTTGGCAACATGAAGAAAAATCAAGGTTTTGTTGCTGAGGAATTTTTCTTTAATAGCTTGCTTGATGATCCGCATTTAGGTGGAATCCATTTTGATGATATTACAAAAAGCCAATTTAAACATCGTGGAAACGTGCAGGAAGAATACGATATTGTGATGACTAACGGTAATGCAGTTGGGATTGTCGAAGTGAAATACAAAGTGCATGAAAATGATTTGAAAAAGTTAGAACGTAAAATGCAAAACTTTAAAACGCTTTTCCCCGTGTATAAAAACTACAAACTTTACGGCGCGATAGCTTCATTTCATTTCTACGATAAAGCAAAAGAAGAAGCCTTAAATCACGGATTTTTTGTGTTGCAACGTAAAGGCGATGTTTTGCACACCGATTGCGGGATGTTATTTTTGACTGTGT
>CAIRCR010000079.1 GCA_903877065.1 uncultured Pseudomonadota bacterium | reverse complement strand
TTTTTGTTGCGGGCATTTTGCCTAAAATCGTTTCTAATAATTCCATTGAAATCTTGTCCAGTGCTAATGTTTTTTTGAAAGCTGCATTTTCGCTGATTTTTAGATTTTGTTTTTACCTTTTAAAAACTGTCCGAACTATTGAATTATCCTAGTTGTTATAAAGTTAAAATTTGAGCTAATATATTGATTTTTAAACTTTATTTTTCAATTAAGTTGGTTGCAACGCATTATTCTACAACTGTGTTTATTGCGTGATACGTGCCAAGTATAAAAATCATTTTTATAACAAAGGTTTGGGGAATATAGACACTCGTAAAAACTAACATGAAGAGCAAAAAATAAGTGAAATACCGCACGCACTATGTGAAATGCCACAGTAGGACTCTAATCAAAAATAACTTTCCGAATCAGGCATCAAACACCGTAACGGGCTTGATAGGCTTGAATGGCGGTAATTTGAGCATCTTCTTTCGTGGTTTTTAGATAATCTATGATGTTATTCAAACTAATAATTGTAATGACGGGGAATTTAAAACGTTCTGTGACTTCTTGAATGGCAGAAATGTTGCCAAGCCCTTTTTCTTGCCGATCTAATGCAATTAAAACCGCTGTAGGTGTGGCATTTTCAGCGTTAATAATTTCCACTGATTCGCGTACAGATGTTCCTGCGGTAATGACATCGTCGATAATTAAGACTCGTCCCTTTAATGCAGCACCCACCAATAAACCGCCTTCGCCATGATCTTTGGCTTCTTTGCGATTAAACACAAACGGCATATCTGTTCCAGTTAATTGCGAGTAAGCCATTGCCGTGGCGACGGCTAACGGAATGCCCTTGTATGCAGAACCATAAAAAATATCGACTGTAATTCCTGATGAAATTAAGGCTTGAGCGTAAAAATTTCCCAAATTTTGTAATTGTGCGCCTGTGTTGAATAATCCTGTGTTAAAAAAATACGGACTAATGCGCCCAGACTTTAATTCAAATTCGCCAAATTTTAATACGCCACACTCCCGCGCATATTGAATAAAATTGTATTGATATGTGTGCATTACTGGCTCTCCTTTTTGATGATTATGTGTTTAATTTGTTAGTTTAAATTGCAATGTTTTAGTTGCCCGTTGTTTTACAGCAATACCATTCACAATTTTGGGTTTCAATTGCCAACTTTCTACTTTCGATAAGACAATCTCATCGAAAACATCAACAGGTTCAGCTTCAATAACCGCAGCATCAGTGACTTCACCTTCGGGGGTAATTGTAAATTCAATTTTGACCCAGCCTTCAATATGACGACTTTTTAAACGAGCAGGATAAACGGGAGGATCACATTTAATACATTCAACACCTGTACTTTTAGAATCATCTTGCCCACGCCCCGACGTTCCAACAGGTTTTGCAAAAGCGTTTGTAATTGGAGGACTTGGCAGAGTTTCAGTAGCTGGTGCAGATTCAAATTTTGGAATACTCGTTTCAACATTTTCAGAAACCGTCGTCACAATTTTGGGTTGCAAAACAGGTTTTGGTTGTGTGATTTTTTTCACGGGTTCTGGCTGTTTCACTGTGACAAATTTTGGTTTGACAACAGGCTTAATCGGCTCTTTTGTCACAACGGGTGCAGGTGGTGGCTTTTTTTCAATCGGGACAACCTTCACGGGTTCGGGCTGTTTTAACATCACCACTTCTATGATTTGCGGTGCTTTTTTAGTAGGTGGTTGTGTAGATTTTAATAACCAAATGGTTGTCAAAATATGCAGTGTTGCTACAAAAAATAAAACTAAAATCCGTACTCGCCCGATATTTTCAATCGATCGAGAATGGACAGATTCAAAGATGCTCACAGAAATCGTCATAATTAAATCGGAAAAATTAAATCAAATATAAACGTTTTGAATCTCGACGGCGTTTGACTTCCCACACACAAAACAACGACGTTGTCGCGGCAAGCATAACGTAAATGGCAATCGGATAATTTGAATTTGTTTGGGTAATCAGGGTTGTAATTAACATCGGTGCTGTGCCGCCAAAAATCGCAGCCGCTAAATTACACGCTAACGACATTCCCGTGTAACGGGTGCGAGCGGGGAAAATTTCTGTGACCAACGTCGGGATTGGTGCAATATAAAACGCGATAATGCTGGCAAAAACAACTTGAGAAATCAGTGCAAACGTGAATGTTTGATAATCCAACAAATAGACATAAGGAATCGCAAATAACAAATAACACACGGTGACAATTTTCATGAGCCGTTCACGATTTTTCTTATCACACAAAATTGCAGAAATTGGCGCACAAATCATCATGACACCCAACACAATCAAATAAATCGTCAGCGCATCTGCACTGCTAAAGTGCATAAATTTCACCATAAAACTCGGCATGAAAACGGTTTGAATGTAAAAGGGAATCGTCACTGACAAATAAAGCCCAATGCCGATAAAGACTTCTTTGTAATTATTTTTGAACGTTTCGCTAATTGGGGATTCTGAAACGTGACCTGCTTCTTGTGCTTCAATAAATACGGGGCTTTCATGTAATTTTGTCCGAATATACAAACCCACTAAACCAATGAAAAATCCCAAAATAAACGGAATTCGCCAACCGTAAGTGTCGAAATCTTCAGGCGACATTATTTTCGCCAACAGCGCAGAAATCATTGTGCCAAAAAATAAACCTATCAACATACTAATCATAGACAAACTGCCAACACGGTTTTTATTTTCAGGTTTTGCGTGTTCAACTAAATAGACGATTGAACCACCGAACTCACCACCAATTGCAACACCTTGAACTAAGCGAATGAGAGTCAAAAGAATTGGCGCGTAAATTCCAATCATTTCGTAAGTTGGCAATAAACCGATACACGCGGTTGGAATTGCCATCATTAAAATCGACAACGACAGCGCATTTTTGCGCCCATATTTGTCACCAATGTAACCGAACATCATCGCGCCGAGTGGACGCATTAAAAAACCGATGGCAAAAATACCAAAGGTTGCAATTAACGCGACAGCGTCATCACCTGCGGGGAAAAAATGTTTGCTGATTAAAGCGGTGAATGTGCCATAAAGTGCGTAGTCGTACCATTCCAAACCATTGCCTAGCATGGTTGAGGCGACAACTTTTTTCATTTGAGACATGATAAATCCTGTGGAGTTTTTAAGCAGGTTCAAGTTGGAAGTGTGGTAATTAGTGTTGGTGCATAACAGCCCCTAAACCGAATAAATACCACCTTTTGAACCCTGAGTATCGATGCAAGTTTTTTAGCTACCTTGTTGATAGCCTTAATTGAGAGAATCGTGTCAATAATACACGAATTTATGCGGATACTTATGCTGTTAAACAGAAACTAATGTACTGTTTTGAAACTCGCTAATCGTTGAGCCGTCACGCCCGTAACCCGTGACGATTTCGGATTTACCTTTGAGAATGTGAAGTGTGCGCTTGTTATTACGCGCTAAAATTTCGAGGCTTGCGCCGTTTTGCTCGTTCAAATGTTTGCATTCGGTACATAGACGCATCAATTTTTCCCAATTTTCTTTAAGCGTATCGGGAGACAAATTCGCAATAACTGCCATTTGAAGATAAGCGTCTATACCACTTTGGGAATGTGGCAATTTTTCTGCGGCTAAAATTTGTTCGAGCTGTTTATTGAACAAATCCAATTGCATCACCAAGTCGCGCTTATTATCTGCGATACCACTGATAAAGCCTGATTGCGGTGTACGAACTAAACTTTCTGACTCTTGGTTTAGTTGCTGATAAAGTCGTTGCGTTAATTGTAACGCATTAGTTATTAACTGTTCTGCAATTGGAAATGTATGTTCAATCATAAAATTATGTACTGTTGCCTTGACCTAAAGAATCAAATTGAATCATTTTTGCTGCAATCAAATCAGGATCGATTTTGTAAGTGCCGTTTTCAATGGCGTTTTTAATACGCTCTATTCGCGCTAACCGTTCAACATCTACTACGTCTGATTCTGCAAATGAATCAAAACTTTTTCTAATATGTATAACAGTGTTAGTAATACTTACACTGTCCGTACTCACCGTAACTTTAGTTTCTGCTAACGAAAATTCAGTATTTGCGTTAGTGTCGCCTTGTTTAAGTGAACTTTTAACTGGAGAAGAAAATACTGCTCCATTTTTTATCAATTCGATAGCCATGCCGAGCTCCTGTAAGTGGTCTGTATGATAGACACTTGTATCGGCAAGGTAAAAAAATTCTTTAACTAAAATTACACAATTGTTCTGTATGGCGTTGTTATTGCGACACACTTACCTGTTCTGAATCAATGACCGTCGCGTTAATAACCCGCTCTGAATTTTGATTTTTCACTCGAATGACCTGCCCTCGCCTACCGTCAGATTGTGCAACTCCTGTCATTTTGATAGCAATGCCTAATTTGTCAGAAGTAATCAAAACATGATCACCTCGCTTGATTATTTTAGGCTCAACAAAATCTTTTTGTGTAACCGCAGTTCCTGCGGATAAATTTCTTGCAACCTGTTTATTAAGAATGGACTCAGATTGCGTTAAATAATTACCATGCAGCATCGAAACATCTTGACGTACTAAATTTAAGTGCTTTTCTGTCAAAATTTCGCCGTGCTGTAACGGTTGAGTCAAAATCACGACATTATCGAAAGGCGTAATTGTCGTAGAAACAAAAATAGACCATTTTTTAGCCCCGCCACAACGTACGTTAATTGACATTCGCCCTCCCTTGGATAAATTCGGGGCAAAGGCTTGTATCGGTTGTGTGCATAACGGTAAATTCAAGCGATCCGCTAACGACACCATATTTATTTCATACTCGGCAGTGGTATTGATATTTTGAGCAACGTAACTTTTAACCGTTTCATAAATTGATTCATGAGTTTGCCATTGTGACTCGGCATGAGGTGCATTCGTTGTAACAAATGCGCTGACAAACATTAGCATCAATTTAATCATAAAGTTAAAGGCATCTGGGTAGTCGTTAATGTAATCGCTTTGTTTTGTAATAAAGCACATTTAATGCCAATATTTTTATTTGATTTTGAAGTATAGAAGAGGAAATTGCACCCTATAAATTCCCCAATATTTTCCAGTTTGACAACTTCTTGACTCGAATAGATGGCTAGCGTGTCAAAAAACAACACGCTAAATCAAAATAAAGTCTTAACTTTATATATCTTTTGACGATAACCTAGTTGGATAGAAGTACCCAAAATAGTAACCACATGATTTTTATTGATTAAGTAATAGTGGCACATAGCGTGCTATTGAGTTGAGTACGAAAACATTTTTTAGGAGTCATAATCATGGCAATTAGTTTTGATGCCGCGCTTGGCAACACACCAAAAATTTTAGCGTTGCGTGAAAAACGCGGTGAGATTTTAGCGGCGAATCTTGCGAACGCAGATACGCCAAATTTTAAAGCGAGAGATTTAGACTTTTCTCGTGTTCTAAAAAAAACAATGCCTGAACCAACATTACTCGCACACACGAACTCAGGGCATTTTGCACCCGAACAGCCGTTTTTGGGGGCGCAATTAAAATACCGTAATCCCAATCAAGTTTCACTTGATGGCAACACGGTTGAAGAGCATATTGAACAAGCAAAATACGCTGAAAACTCATTGCAATATCAAGCGAGTTTACAATGGTTAGGCGGCACGTTTAACGAGTTAAAATCAGCTTTCGCAGGACAAGTCTAATGTCATCATTAAATATATTTGATATCGCAGGTAGTGGCATGAATGCCCAACAGCTGCGTTTAAATTTGGTAGCGAGTAACATCTCTAACGCCAATAGTGTTAGCAGCAGTCAAGGTAGCGTTTACAAATCTCGTCAGGCGGTTTTTGGCGCGGAATTAAAAAATGTGATTGACGCTGAAAATGCAACAAGCAAGGTCGAAGTGTTAGGCGTAGTTGAAAGCCAAGCACCAGCGGTGATGGAATACGCACCAAATCACCCAATGGCAGATAAAGACGGTTATATTTTTAAACCGAATGTAAACACAATTGAAGAAATGGCGAATATGATGTCTGCGTCACGTTCGTATCAAAACAACATTGAAGTATTGAACACCGCAAAACAAATGATGTTACAAACATTGAGAATGGGACAATAAAGGGGGAGTTATGGCAGCAGTAAGCAGCACAACAGATAATCAGTACACCAATTTGACTAAAACAACCGTCGATGCCGCTGCAGCGTCAGCCGCAAAAGCAAAAAAACAAACGTCACTGGGTCAAGATCAATTTTTAAAGCTAATGACGACACAAATGACGCATCAAGATCCAAATAATCCAATGCAAAACGGTGAGTTTTTATCTCAAATGGCGCAATTTGGCACAGTTTCAGGGATTCAAGATTTGCAAAAATCATTTGCAGATTTTTCAAAATCCATTAGTTCAGATCAAGCTTTGCAAGCAGCTAGTTTGGTCGGTCGAAAAGTTACCGTCACCAGCAACCAAGCAGTTTTGGCGGCGGGTGGTGATGTCAGTGGTACAGTTAATTTAACAAGTAGTACGCCAGATTTAACCGTTGCCGTTACCAATGCCACAACAGGCGAATTAGTTAAAACATTGGATTTAGGTAATCAAAGCGCAGGAAATGTACCTTTTGATTGGGACGGTACAAATTCTGCTGGAACATTAGCAAGTCCAGGCGCGTATAAAATTTCAGCATCTGCCCCCGTTAATGGCGTGAACACCATGTTTACAACAGACATTAACTCAACAGTTGAAAGCGTTGTAATGGCAAATGCCACAAATGGCACAGGAATGAAAATAAATCTCGTCGGTGCTAACAGCGTAGATTTTGGTCAAGTTAAACAAATTCTTTAATTCTTAAATTTTACTAATTCGAGGTACACATTATGGGTTTTTCAACAGCATTAAGCGGCTTAAAAGCGTCTGCAACAACATTATCAGTCACAGGCAATAACATCGCTAACTCACAAACAGCAGGTTTCAAAGAATCTCGCGCTCAGTTTGGTGATGTTTATGTCAGTAGTTTAGGTGCAACGGGCAAAACTGCCGTTGGCTCTGGTGTGCGTGTTTCTTCTGTCGCACAACAATTTAAACAAGGCAATATCGAACCAACTGGCAACGCATTAGATTTAGCAATTAGCGGCGACGGTTTTTTTGCAATGGGCGATTTAGTTGATCCAATTATTCCAACTAAGCCATTAGAAGCGACTTCGTACACACGCAACGGCGCATTTCATGTCAATGATAAAGGCAACGTTGTTGATGATAACGGACGTTATTTATTAGCATTCAAACCAACAGGCACAACAGTTGCCGAAGGTTTTGACGTGGGTGTTAAATTGCCGTTATTGATTAAAACGGATCAAGGTTCACCAACGGCAACGACAAATATCGACATGAAATTGAATTTGAATGGTTCGGCTCAGGCAGCGGTAACACCATTTGCGTTCACAACACCAGGCACATCACCTTATATTCCAGATCCAAAAACGTACACACACACCACGTCAATTACCAGTTATGACGCATTGGGCAACGCACATATTGTTTCAACGTATTTTTGTAAAACAAATGTGCCAAATGAATGGGATGCTTATACGTTCATTGATGGCAGAAGTCTTCAACCTGGTGTTCAAGAAGACGTTTATGCAGTTCCACCCGTTGTAGCAACAGGTGCGGTAGCTTTACCTGAAGGAACAATCACCACCCAACCAACAAAAGTTATTTTTGATGAGAAAGGTAACCTTTCTAAAATTTCTCCGATAGCAACTATCGCCGACCTTGCTCGATCTGCGGCAGCACTCGCAAAAGTTAAATCTAATGTTGCGGCAGCAGATGCTGTTTCTAAAGCAACCTTTGCAACTCAAGCGGCAGCAACAGTTGCGAGTTCACAAGCAGCTTTCGATGCCGCCGATGCAATACCAAAAATTGATGGTGTGATTCCAGCTTCAGTAACTGCGGCGGCTGATACGCTTGCACGGGCGACTCTTGCGTTAGATGCAGCAAATACTGCGGCACAGGTTGCAACTGATGCGGCAGCCGCAGCTAAAACTGATTACGATACGAAATTAGCAGATGTGACAACAGCAGAAGCAGCTGAAACTGAAGCGGCAGTTCAAGCGGCAGCAGCTGGAAAGACTGGCGCAACAAAAACAATGAATACGAAGGTTGACTTTGGTGCAGTTGATATTGCGGCAATTAACCCTGATTTGAAAGTTTCAAGCATGACTTTTAGCGTTGACTTTAGCGGTTCAACGCAATTTTCAACGCCATTTACTGTGAATGATTTAAAACAAGACGGTTTGCCAGTTGGTAATTTGACAGGTCTTGACGTAGATAAAACGGGCGTTATTTTCGCTAAATATAGCAATGGTTTTGCAAAACCAATTGGTCAAGTCGCGTTAGCGCGTTTCACAGATAGCCAATCTTTGGCAAAAGTGGGCAATACAACTTGGTTGGCAACATCTGATTCTGGCGCACCGATTTACGGCGCGGGTGGCGACAACAACTTCGGTTTGATTCGTTCATCATCAATTGAAAATTCAAACGTTGATTTATCTGAACAGTTGGTGAAATTGATTGTGGCGCAACAAGCGTATCAAGCCAATTCACAAACAATTACAACTGAAAAAAGTTTAGTTGAAACTGTATTGAGAATTTAGTTTTCAGTTTATCGCTCCCGCGTTTTGACACGGGGGCGATAAAAAATTGACACTAAACACTATATTTTCAATTGGCATGAACGGAGTATTTTATGGATCGTAGTCTTTATATTGCGATGAGTGGCGCAACACAAACGATGCTAGCTCAAACCGCAAATGCCAATAATTTGGCAAATGCTCAAACCACTGGTTTTAAATCAGATTTAGAACAATTTCGCAGTATGCCCGTATTTGGTGATGGTTATCCAACACGCGTTTTTGCTATGACAGAAAAACCTCAAACGGATTTTTCACCAGGGGCTATACAAGCAACAAGCAATGATTTGGACATTGCAATTGACGGTGCAGGTTTTTTTGCAATTCAAGACAGTAAAGGCAAAGAAGCGTACACGCGTGCTGGTGACTTAAAAATGACATCGGACGGACAATTGCTGACGGGTTCTGGTTTAGCGTTGTTAAATCCAAACGGTCAACCGATTAAAATTCCACCTTCTGAAAAATTGTCGATTAGTGAAGACGGCTCAATTAGTATTATTCCGTTTGGTTCGACGACAAATGCGTTGGTTCCTGTTGATCAAATTAAATTGATTAAGCCTGATTTGAAAAATGTTGAAAAACGTACTGATGGCTTGGTTTATATGAAAGATGGTCAACCACAAGGTGACAACACGTCAGTGCAAATTGTGCAAGGAGCTATCGAGGGTAGCAACGTCAGCGCAATTGGTGCAATGGTTGATATGATTGAATTGGCGCGTAATTTTGAAATGCAAACCAATGTCATGAAAACAGTTAAAGAAAATGCAGCGGCAAGTGCCAAATTACTGCAAATGTAATGCTGGCATAAATCCTGCTGAAAATTAAACACACCACAACGATTATTTAGGGGAATTATCATGACAGAACGCGCATTATGGGTTGCAAAGACGGGGCTTGATGCTCAACAAACCCGCATGGCGGTTATTTCTAACAACTTAGCAAACGTAAATACAACGGGCTTTAAAAAAGATCGCGCTGTATTTCAAGATTTAATGTATCAAAATATGCGTCAAGTAGGCGCACAGACATCTCAAACAAGTCAATTACCGACTGGTTTTCAGCTCGGTACAGGTGTCAAAACGATGGCGACTGAAAAAATACATATTCAGGGCAACGTTGAACCAACTGGCAACAATTTAGATTTAGCCATTAACGGACGTGGTTTTTTACAAGTGACGATGCCAGACGGTTCGACAACTTACACGCGTGATGGTTCGTTAAAAACGGATCAAAATGGGCAAATCGTAACGGCAAATGGTTTAGCATTAAGCCCGACGATAACCATTCCAGCTACGGCGTTAAGCGTGACGATTGGTACAGACGGCACAGTTTCTATTTTGGAAAATGGTAATCCACAGCCTGCAAACATCGGTCAGATACAAACGGCAAACTTTATCAACCTTGCGGGTTTAGAACCGATTGGCGAAAATTTATACCGTGAATCTGGCGCGAGTGGTCCACCAATTGTTGGAACACCTGGTACAGGTGAATTTGGTACGCTTGTTCAAAATTCATTGGAAACGTCAAACGTGAACGTAGTAGAAGAATTAGTTGGAATGATTGAAACTCAACGTGCTTACGAAATGAATTCCAAAGCAATTTCAACTTCGGATCAAATGCTGTCTTACATAACGCAAAATCTGTAACGAGTGATTAAAATGATGACACGCCACGTTCGTTTTATTGTGCTATTACCGCTATTACTTTCGGCGTGTGGCGCACCTTTGCCTAAGCGCGAGCCATCATTTTCGCCCGTCGCACCAGCAGATTTGCGTCCACCACCACAAAGTTCGGGCAGTATTTATCAAGCGGGTTACGACACGCGCTTATTTGAAGATCACACCGCTCGGCGCGTTGGTGATATTTTGACAGTGGTTGTGAATGAACGAACGGCATCAACAAAAGATGCTAATAACGAAGATTCAAAAGATGATTCATTATCCATGTCGCTGCCAGCACTTAGTCTTTGGGGCTTAGGTGCTGCGTTGTTAGGTCAGGATATGAAAGCCGAAATGCAGTCCTCTAAATCATTCAAGGGGAAAGGCAAAACAGACCAAAGCAACAATTTAAATGGTCGAATTTCTGTCACGGTAGTTGAGTTATTGCCAAATGGTTATTTAAAAATTCGCGGTGAAAAGCGTGTAACGCTTAATCAAGGTGACGAATTTGTTCGATTATCAGGCATTGTGCGTCCCGTAGACATTACGCCAGCAAATATGATTGATTCCAGTCGAATTGCCGATGCAACCTTTATGTACACGGGTGAAGGTGCTTTGGCAGATGTAACGACCCACAACTGGGTTTCGCGTGCTTTAAACAGCCCTTGGTTTCCATTTTAATAACGAGCAATACAACATGAATCTGCGACAACACACTTTGCTTTTGATATTGATGCTAACGGGATTGGCTTATGCGAGTTCTGTTCAGGCCGAACGGATTAAGGATATTGCGTCTATTGAAGGTGTTCGCACCAATCAACTCGTCGGTTATGGTTTAGTCGTGGGTTTGGACAAATCGGGCGACAGCAGTACGAGTTCGCCAACTTCAAAACAAAGTTTGAGCAGTATGTTAATGCGTTTTGGAATTACCTTGTCGCCCGAAGATTTAAAACAGTTAAAAGCTAAAAACATAGCAACCGTTGCCGTTCAAGCCGATTTACCTGCTTTTTCAAAACCAGGTATGGCAATTGATGTCACGGTTTCATCAATTGGTGATGCGAAAAGTTTACGCGGTGGAGCATTGTTAATGACCCCGTTGAAAGGTGCAGACGGTCAAGTTTATGCGATTGCTCAGGGTAATTTAGTTGTTGGCGGAATGAGCGCGTCAGGAAAAGACGGCTCAAGCATCACTGTCAATAATCCAAGTGCGGGGCGTATTTCCAACGGTGCATTAGTTGAACGTACTGTTCCAACACCTTTTTCTGAAAGTGATACGTTAATTTTTAATTTGAATAGATCTGATTTCACAACCGCCACACGCATGGCGGAGGCAATTAACAAGTTACTTGGCGCAAATACCGCCAGAGCTATTGATGCAACTTCTGTTCGCGTCAATGCACCAACTGATTTAGGGCAAAAAGTGATGTTTGCGTCAGTTGTTGAAAATGTGACGATCGATATGGATGAAGCACCTGCTCGTGTCATTGTAAATTCACGCACTGGCACGGTGGTCATTAGTAATAACGTTCGTGTTTCACCAGCAGCTGTTACGCACGGCAGTTTAGTTGTGACAATTGATGAAAATGTAAATGTCAGTCAACCTAATGCCCTTTCTCAAGGTCAAACAACAACAACACCGCAATCGAGTGTAAAAGCAAAAGAAGAAAAAAGTCGAATGTTTGCGTTTCGACCAGGTGTTGCATTGGATGATTTAGTTAACGCTGTAAATCAAGTTGGTGCGGCTCCGAGTGATTTAGTTGCCATTTTAGAAGCGTTAAAATCGGCGGGTGCGTTGCACGCTGAGTTGATTATTATCTAAAAAGTGAGAAGACCATGTTAAGTGCGCCTACGAGTGCTAAAGCCTCTGTTTATAATGACTTTAGCGAATTTGCCAAATTAAAAACTCAATCTAAAACAGATTCACCAGCGGCGTTACAAAAAGTCGCCAAACAGTTTGAAAGTTTGTTTTTAAATAACATTTTAAAAGGTATGCGCTCGGCAAAGTTAGCAGAAGGCGCGTTTGATAGCAGTCAATCTGACAGTTACAACGAAATGTATGATCAACAGCTTTCGGTGCATTTAGCGGGAAAACCAGGTGTAGGATTAGCCGATTTAATTGTGAAACAATTGAGTCCCAAAGCACAAAATCCGCATCCACAAAGTTTAGAGGATTATTTAAATAATCCTGTTTCAATGGTCAAAACGCCAGACGGTATCCTTTTCAATGGTGATTTATTTGATGGGCAGACAAGCGAAATTCCATTCAAGAATGGACGTTCTATGCCGATACAGTCAGCGGTTGATTTTGTTAGACAGTTACAACCTTTTGCACAACAAGCCGCAAAAGGCTTAGGTATCGATCCAAATGCGTTATTAGCTCAAGCGGCTTTAGAGAGTGGCTGGGGTAATTCGGTGATTAAAAATAGTGACGGCACAAGCACTCACAATTTATTTAACATCAAAGCCGATCGGTCGTGGAACGGTAAACAAGCTCAAGTATCGGCTCTCGAATTTGACCAAGGGATTGCACGAAGAATGAGTTCTGGCTTTAGATCTTATTCTTCGTTCCAAGAAAGTTTCCATGATTATGTGAACTTTATTAAAAACAATCCACGTTATGAATCTGCATTAAAGAAAGTCGGTAACACTGAACAATATATGCGTGAATTACAACAAGCTGGTTATGCAACAGATCCAAGTTACGCAGCCAAAGTCATGCACATTTACAAAAGTAATGCGTTAAATTTATTTGCTAGTAATGCAGCGGTGGCGATGAGATAAAAAACAAACATCGCTTCTTTGTCGTTTTAACACTTTAAGAAATAGGTTATTCCCATGCCCAGTGGAATTTTAGGTACAGCGTTGACAGGTCTGATGGCATTTCAACGTTCCATGCAAACAACCAGTAATAACATTGCCAACGTTAACACCGATGGTTACAGTCGCCAAAGCACCAATTTGGAATCAGCGAACACCACATTCAGTCGCGGTAATTATGTTGGTAACGGTGTAGACGTAAAAAGTGTCACACGAAGTTATGATCAATTTATCAGCAGTAATATTCGCACGTCAGCCTCGGCGTTAGGTGACGCGGATCGTTTTCAAGCGATGACGGCACAAGTTGATAATTTGATGGCGAACCCCGATACGGGTATGACCAGTGCAATGAAATCATTTTTCAACGCGGTGAATACCGTGGCAAGTGACCCAACGTCAATTCCTGCTCGACAAATTTTAGTCACGGAAGCCAGCACGTTAACGACGCAATTCAATACTGTTTCATCACAATTAGAAACATTGCGAGCGCAAAATAATGAATATATGCAAAACAACATTGATAGCATAAATAGCTACACTCAAAACATTGCAGATTTAAACAGTAAAATTGCTGCAGCAACGCGCGGTGGCGGTTCACAATATCCCAATGAATTGCTTGATCAGCGTGATCAATTGTTGGCGAAGTTATCTGAAAATATTGATGTTTCAACGTTTACACGTCCAGACGGCTCGATCGATGTTTTTATTGGGCAAGGTCAAGCGTTAATTTCAGGCGATTCACGCTCTAAATTATCATTAGCCAATTCGACAACCGATCTCATGCAAAAAGATATTTTGATGAATGGCTTTAATGTAAACGGTCAATTTGCGAGTGGTTCGCTCGCTGGTGCGGTGAAATTTCGTGATCAAGTTTTAGATCCTGCTCAACAACAATTAGGTTTAGTTGCCGCTGGATTAGGTATTTCATTTAATGAAGTTCACAAACAAGGGCTTGATTTGAATGGTGCCGCTGGAAAAGAAATGTTTACCTTTCAGCCGACTGAAGTTCCTGTTTATGCAAATAACGCTAATGTCGGCGGTGTATTACAAGTCAGTTTCGACAGAGCAACGTTAGGGCAATTGCACGCAAGTGATTATCGCTTGGATTACAGTGCTGGCTCATACTCATTAACTCGATTAAGTGATAATTCAAAAGTCTTGTTTCCAACTGGTGGCTTGCCAGCAACGGTTGAAGGCATGAATATCACTGAGCTTTCAGCCCCAAGCGGCACAGCGAGTTTCATCATTCGTCCTACCTATCAAGCGGCGAAAAATCTCAATGCAATGATCATTGATCCAAAAGAAATTGCGGCATCATCAACGAATAATAAAGATGGTGATAACGTCAACGCTTTGGCATTAGCGAATTTAGAAACACAAAGCACGCTAACGGGTGGAAAAACGTTTAGTCAGTCTTACCAACAAATGGTAGCGCAAGTAGGGACTTCGGCAAATGCGGCGAATGTGAGTTTGTCAGCACAGAAGGCTTTAAACAATCAAGCCGTTGAAGCACGAGCAAATTTTGCAGGTGTGAATCTCGATGAAGAAGCGGCAAATTTAATTAAATTTCAAAATGCTTATCAAGCCTCATCTCAAGTAATCGCTATTTCGCGGTCGTTATTTGATAGCTTGCTTAGCGCAGTTCGATAGGAGTTTATCATGCGTATTTCAACAGCTTATCCACAGCAATTTAACGTCAACGCGATGTTTGACCAGCAAAACAAATTAAACCTGACACAATCAAAAATTGCGTCAGGTCAAAAGTATTTAGCCCCATCTGAAAATCCTTCGGCTGCTGCTTACGCACTTAGTTTTAAACAATCAATTGGTGAGGCAACGCAACATCAAGATAATATTGCGACAGCCAGTCAGCGATTAAGTTTGGAAGAAACTACGTTGGCAAGCGTAATTGATACGATTCAACGTTTACAAGAATTAGGATTACAAGGCGTAAGTGATTCGGGCAATTCTGTCGTTGCTCGTAATGCAATTGCTGATGAATTTGACCAATTAAACGAGCATTTAATGGGGTTGGCGAATACACGAAATTCAAATGGCGAGTACCTTTTTTCTGGTACAAAATCAACGGTGATGCCATTTAGTAAAATCGCACCTAGTACCGATATTCCTGTTATTATCGATCCGACAGCAACATTTATTGAAGCGGCAACGGGGACATCGGGTGTTACCGAAAAAAATTACACAATTGGTGGTGCTGGGGGTGATTTTAAAGTTAGCTATAACATGGATGCAGTGCCTGACAAAATGGAAATCTACGTTGACGATAAATTGATGACAAGCACCAAAGATGCGGTTTCAGGTGCAGGTTCGCTAACTATTCCAGGTGCAGATTTGCCCGCGGGTTCTCGCGTTAAAATCGTAGTAACAGGTAATGACAGTACATCATGGCGTTTTAATGTGAGCTATTCGGGTGGAATAACCGAAGATGGCGTAACATCTGGAGCTGGAACAACTATTGCCGAAGCCCAACAAGTAACCACAACACCAACGGCAGAAGCCATTCCTGCCGCGTTTACTTATTCGGGATCAGCCGTTCAACGATCAATTCAAGTTGGTTCAGCACGCACAATTACTGATGGTGATACAGGTGCTGCGGTATTTATTTCTACTTCGACAGGAAAATCTCTTTTTGATACGGTTAAAAATTTTTCTACCGAATTGAGAGCAGATAAACCGACGTTAGAAACATTGCAAGAATTAGATAATGCGATGATACAAGTTTCAAATATTCGTTCTAACGTTGGCGCACGCATGAATGCGCTGGATCGTCAAAAAGCAACAAATCAAGATTTCATCGTCAGCAACCAAACAGCGTTATCACAAATTGCAGATTTAGATTACGCTACAGCCGTGACGCAATTGAATTTGCAACAAACATCCCTGCAAGCGGCACAACAGTCGTATGCTAAAGTTCAAGGAATGTCTTTATTTAAGTATCTTTAAAAATTTAAATTAAGCTATGTCAAGAAGGTGACATAAAAATCGTACAGAATAACGCGTTTGGCAAATAGGCAATTGTTGTTGACCAAAAAAATTTGGTTATGCTTAACAAGGTAGTGGTAGATGCGGTAATATTCGCCGAGTATTTTGCTTTGATATTGATTACTAACATGGAGAAAATAATGGCGAGTGTTCTTGCAGTTGATGACTCAGCGTCAATGAGAAAAATGGTGGCGTTCACCTTAAAAACGGCAGGGTACGATGTAGAAGAAGCCGAAGATGGTGTAGATGCTTTAGCAAAAGCACAAAAGCGTACTTTTGATTGCGTTGTAACTGATGTCAATATGCCTAACAAGGATGGAATTGCATTAATTCGAGATCTTCGAAAATTACCACAATATAAACATGTGCCGATGCTGATGTTAACTACTGAATCGGGCATGGAGAAAAAAATGGAAGGCAAACAAGCAGGCGCAACTGGTTGGATGGTTAAGCCTTTTAACCCCGATCAGCTTTTAAAAACGTTATTAAAAGTGTTAGGTTAATCGACCTGATGTAACTTAATTTTTATTCACCTTAAAGAGAAGGAAAAGACGATGTCCGTTGATATGACGCAATTTCACGATGAATTATTTACAGAATGTTTGGAAAATTTGGATGTAATGGAATCTGAGTTGAAAAGCATTGATTTAGCTGCTTTTGATAAAGAAAAAATGAACACAATTTATCGTGGCGCACACACTATTAAAGGCGGTTGCGCGATGCTGGAGTTCAACACAGTAGCCGATTACGCCAAAGCTATGGAAGCTCTTTTAGGTGAAATGCGCGATCAACATAAGCAGACGAATGTTGATAATATCAACGTGATGTTGGAATCTGTTAAATTCGTTCGTAGCATGATTAGGACTTTGCAAACTAAAGACACAGTGGACGAAACTTCAGCTGTCGCTCATTGTGCCAAAATGCAAGCCGCAATCGTTTAATTACCTTCATTTACGCAACGCAAAGAACAACAGAGCAAATATGTTAAAAATACTTAAAAATGCCTTTGAAATGATATTTAATCGTCCTTAGGCGTTTTTAGGCACAAGATTTGCACTGGATTTAGTGTAGATTTTAGGAATGGTTGAAATTCATTGACCTTATTTAAATAAATTCAGGCGCACACGGGTAAAGTTATGTCTATTGATATGTCACAATTTCATCAAGTTTTCTTTGAAGAATGTTTTGAAGGCTTAGAAGCGATGGAATCAGGGTTATTGTCGCTCGATATTGGCGACATTGATTCAGAAGTTATCAACACTATTTTTAGGGCTGCACACTCCATTAAGGGCGGCAGTGGCACATTTGGTTTTACCGTCGTTGCCGAATACACGCATATCATGGAAACTTTGCTCGATGAAATGCGTGATGGGCGTAGACAGGTTACAAAACCTGCGGTGGATGTCCTCTTAGGCTCGGTAGATTGTTTGCGTGAAATGTTGACATCAATTCAAAACGAACAGGATGTCAATGCGGCAAGTGTAGCAACCCATCAGGCCGCTTTAGAAATGGAATTAAAAGGCACTACAGGTGAGAGCGCACACGCAGCACCCGTAAGTACACATGGATCGGCACCAACAACGCCTGTGGCTGTTGAAGCAGAACCAGAAGAAGAGGACACTGCTGACGAAGAGCAAGGCTGGAAAATTGCGTTTTGCCCTTATCTCAATCTATTGAAAACAGGTAATGATCCTGTTCGTTTATTTCGAGAATTAAACGAATTAGGTCAATTAACTACAAACGTTAACATTCAAGATATTCCGACTTTTGCAGAATTAGATCCTGAAGAATGTAATATTTCTTGGGAATTAAAATTAGTCGGTGATATTACCGAAAAAGCAATACGCGAAATTTTTAGCTGGGTCGAAGACGATTGCGCTTTAGAACTCTCACCATTAGCAAAACCTAAAAAAGTAAAAAAACCAAAACCAGCACCCACCCCTACCCCTGCTGTTGAAATAGCTTCTGCTCCTGCACATCCAGCTGAAGCGGCACCAAAAAAAGCAGCTGCCCCTGTTGAAAGCGATCCGTCAAAAAATGCTCCAAAAGCATCTAGTTCGATTCGTGTTGACACGGACAAAATTGATACGTTGATTAACATGGTAGGTGAAGTTGTAATTACTCAATCAATGCTTGGCTTGATTGGTGAAAATTTTACAATGGACAAGGTCGGGCAATTAAAACGTGGTTTGGCACAATTAGAGCGTCACACTCGTGATTTGCAACAAAGTGTGATGAACATTCGAATGTTACCAATCAGTTTCGTTTTCAGTCGTTTTCCGCGCTTAGTTCATGATATTAGTACCCAATTACATAAAAAAATTACACTTAAATTAGTCGGTGAAAATACCGAAGTTGATAAAGCCGTTGTTGAATTAATTAACGATCCGTTAGTACATTTGATTCGCAACAGTTTAGATCACGGTATTGAGATGCCCGCAGATCGCGTCGCGGCTGGCAAACCAGAAATGGGAACGATTGAGTTAAAAGCCTATCATCGTGGTGGTCACATCGTTATTGAAATTGTCGATGACGGACGAGGTATGGATAAATCTAAATTGCTTGCTAAAGCTATTGAAAAAGGCTTGATCGATGAATCGGCAATAATGACCGACAAACAAATTCTTGAATTGATTTTCATGCCTGGTTTTTCAACCGCCGAAAAATTAACTGATATTTCAGGGCGTGGTGTGGGTATGGACGTAGTACGTCGGAACATTCAATCACTGGGTGGTAATATCGATATTATTTCTGAACTCGGCAAGGGTTCGACAATTGCAATTCATTTGCCATTGACCTTGGCGATTTTAGATGGTCAATCCGTTGCAGTTGGTGATGAAACGTACATTGTTCCACTGGTTTCAATTATTGAATCAATTAACATTACCGAAAAAATGCTGAATAAAGTCGCAGGCAAAGGTGAAACCTTTAAATTACGCAGTGAATACTTACCTATCATTCGAATGCGAGAAATTTTCAACGTAAAATCTGGTGAAGCAACTAAATCCAATGAAGGTGTCATTGTTGTGGTCGAAGGGCAAGGCGCGTTATGTGGCTTTTTAGTTGATGAGTTGCTCGGTCAACAACAAGTAGTCATTAAATCCTTGGAAGCTAATTATCGGCGCGTTGAAGGGGTGTCGGGTGCCACTATCTTAGGCGACGGTTCGGTAGCGTTGATTCTCGACGTACCTGGTTTAGTCCGCTTGTCAGTGCGCTAATTTTTCCTGAAGTTAACTAACCTAAACAGAAAATCGCTATGTCACAAGAAAATAAAACACCTGCTGCATTAGATGCCGCCGCGCAAAATAATACAGAAGCTACTATCACAATTCAGTATTTGAGTTTTGTTTTAGGTAAAGAAGAATACGGGGTCGATATTTTGCGAGTGCAAGAAATCCGTAGCTGGGAACCCGTTTCACGAGTTCCTAATGTTCCACCTTATGAAAAAGGCGTGGTGAATTTGCGCGGCGCGATTGTTCCTATTATTGATTTGCGAGAACGCTTTAGCCTTAGTAAAGTGGAATACACCCCTCTCACCGTTGTAGTTGTTTTACAAACTGGAAGCGGCAACCATACGCGAATTATGGGCGTAGTGGTCGATTCGGTTTCCGACGTAATTAGCGTAGATAAATTAGAAATTCAAGGTGCACCAGATTTTGGTACAAAAGTGAGTAACGAATTTATTAACGGACTTGTTTCAGTTAACGAACGCATGGTGATGCTGTTAGATGTAGACAAGTTATTGACACTAGAAAGCATTGATCTGAATGAATCTTGATATTTTTAACTGATAATTGATAACGCGCACATAATAATCCGCAGGAAATAATAACGATGACAACCGATAATATCGCGGTAAAAAGTAAACAAGTCGAACAATTTTTAACCTTTGAACTCGCCAACGAAGTGTATGGCGTTGAAATATTGAAGGTTCAAGAAATAAGAGGGTGGGAAGCAGTGCGGGTCATTCCTAACGCACCATCTTTTATAAAAGGGGTATTGAATTTACGCGGCTCGGTGATTCCTATTGTTGATTTACGGGAACGTTTTTCACTTGATCATTCAGAGTACACGCACAAGACTGTTGTAATCGTTTTATGTGTAAAACATCACCGAATAGAAACCTTTGTGATGGGTATCGTCGCAGATGCTGTTTCGGATGTTCTTGATATTAAACTCGGTGACATCAAAAAAGCACCGAATTTTGGTTCACAACTTGACACCCGTTATATGCGTGGAATGCACGTTTACAAGCAAAAAATGATTATGCTGTTAGATGTAGATAAATTACTCAATCCTGATGAGGTTGATGATATGGATGCTATTTCTGACTCCGTTTCTGCTGACAGCGATGATTTTCTGTAATGACTCGATTAGTTGCCATCATTAACCAAAAAGGCGGCGTGGGTAAAACTACGACGACGGCCAATTTGTGTCACGCACTTGCTGAATTGGGCAAAAAAGTCACGGTCATCGATTTTGATCCACAAGGACATTTAGCCGTTTCATTTGGTCTTATCTCCCATGATCTGAGTGGTATTGATCTAGCATTGTTAAAAGAAAAAACGATCGAAGAACAAGTTCTGTCTGTGCGTGAAAATTTACAATTGATTCCCGCTGGTTCAAAACTTAAAGATGTTGAGCAATTGAGTAACACGGGTATGCCACGCGGCGTGATATTGCGCGATGCGTTACGCGGACAATTAGCTGATCAAGATTTTGTATTTATTGACTGCCCACCGTCATCGGGATTACTGGTGGCAAATGCCTTAATTGCAACGCAAGAAATTATCGTCCCAATGGCGAGCGACTTTCTGGCTTTGCAAGGATTATCGCATTTAATGGCAACAGTTAAGCGTTTTGAGGGTGCGTTAAAACGACCTTATAAACTGTCGGTTGTTATTTCGCGTTATATGTCAACACGCCGCATTTCTGGTCAGGTCCTTAATATATTATTGTCACATTTTCCTAATCAGATTTTGGCGACCGTAATTCGTGAAACCGCATTATTGGCTGAATGCCCAAGTTTTGGGCAGACCATTTTGGAATACAGTCCGAAAAGCCGTTCCGCAAGAGACTTTCGTAATCTTGCCAATGATTTTCTTGAAGATAGAGTAATGACAAATGACGACAAATAATTTAATTGGTTACGATCCACTTGCATGGATGGACGGTGAAACACTCGAAGATTTACCGCCACATGAACCTACTAAAAAACTTACAAAACCGAGAGCAAAAGCAAAAGTTACATCTGTTGATGTTACTAAAAAAGAAGAGGCGGTTGAAGGCGAACTCGCGGAGTCTGAACATTTACCTGCTGAAGCAGTGACCGAAGATAAAATTGTCAGTGAAAACGAGCCTAAAGTTGAAGTGGATGTCAGCGTTGATAACGACGGCGATATTGAAGTTGTTATTGATACCACGACAGACCTTGATATTTCGATTGAAGTTTCTGTGGATACAGAAAAATCTCCCGATGATGCGCTTGAAGAAACCGTCGAAGAAGTCAATGAAATGCAAGAACAAGAACAAGACGACGGTAGCTCATCACAGGATTTATCTGACGAACCTGTTGCAGAAAGCGAAACAAAAGCACTTGATTTACCTGTAGAACCACTTATTACATTGGATTCGGATGCAACGATTAAAAATGTTGAAAAACTTTACAGCACAGTAAAATCTGCTTTGGCGGCACACGATAAACTTGAAATTAACGCTTCTGATGTAACGGCAATTGACACGGCTACATTGCAATTGTTGGTTTCGTTGAAAAAAGACGCGCCTCGTTTGAATAAAACAGTGGACATCATTTATCCGTCATCACGATTTATAGAATCAGCAAAATTTTTGGATTTACTAACTATACTTGAAGTAGCAGAAGCTAATTAACCTGAGCGAAAAACTTAAAGGAAATGCGTTGCAAATATGGCTATCGTAGAAAAAGAACGAGAGTTCAGATTTACCGTTGAGGATTTCAATATTTTAAGAAAGTTGTCGAATGATTATTCTGGCATTCAAGTGCCAGATGAACGGTTCGATATGTTTTATTCTCGACTGTCTAAGCGCGTTAGAAAGTTGGGATTGAACGACTTTAAAGAATACTGTGAGTATTTACGCGAAAATCATGATGATGAATTTACCGAATTCATTAACGCAATTACCACCAATTTAACTTCTTTTTTTCGTGAACAACATCACTTTGATTATTTGCGTGATGTGGTCATTCCCGAATTATTAGTGCGTAACAAGGGAACAAAACAAATTCGAGTTTGGTCAGCGGGCTGTTCAACAGGTGAAGAGCCTTATTCGATAGCGATGACTTTGCTAGAAAATATTCCAGCCGGATGGGACACGAAAGTTTTGGCAACCGATTTAGATACGAATGTTTTACACACGGCATCGCAAGGTGTTTACACCGAAGATAGGGTTACTGATTTATCACCTATAATTTTGAAACGTTGGTTTATGAAAAGTAAATCATCACCAGGTCACGTCAAAGTTAAGCCTGAATTACAGCAAATCATTCAATTTAATCAGTTGAATTTGATGCAGGAATGGTCGATGAAAACACCTTTTGATGTCATTTTTTGTCGTAATGTACTAATTTATTTTGATCGTGAAACAAAAGCTACGTTAGCAAAACGGTATGCTAAACTGCTAGCAAGTAGGTCCTGGTTATTTATTGGGCATTCAGAGTCGTTAAATCAAATTTGCAGTGAATTCGAGTTAGTGGCAACCACCAGTTACAGAAAAAACACATAAGTAAATGAGTAATAGTCAAATTAATAAACCCTCGGTTCAAGGTTTTGAACACGTTAATCGTTATTTAGATAGCGAATATGGCATTGTTGCAGCGAAAATTTTACCTGGTGAATATTACGTTACGTTAGAAAATGAAATGGTGACCACGGTTTTGGGATCGTGTATTTCAGCATGTATTCGTGATAAAGAATCAGGCGTTGGGGGAATGAATCATTTTATGTTGCCTGAAACCACTGCAGAAAAAATGAAACAAGGCAGTGATGCCATGATTGGCAATGCAACTCGTTATGGTAATTATGCGATGGAACATTTGATAAATACTATTTTGTCGAATGGTGGTAAACGCAAGAACTTGGAAGTGAAAGTATTTGGCGGCGGAAAAATCATTCCCACATTGAGTGACGTGGGAAAAAGCAATATCAACTTCATTTTAGATTATGTTGATCAAGAAGGGCTGAAATTACTTTCTCAAGATTTAGGTGATATTTATCCGCGTAAAGTGATTTATTTTCCAAAAACAGGCAAGGTTGGAATGAAAAAAATTCAAGATTTACATAACGATACCATCGCACAACGTGAACGTCAGTACTCGAGAAATATTAAGGATTTACCAGTGGAAGGCGATGTAGAACTGTTTTAACTTCAACAATTAAAATGCCATCACTAACATCCTATTTTCAGAGTGTGCATGAAAAAAATACGAATTTTGATTATTGACGATTCCTTGTTAATCCGAAAAGTATTGACCAGCATTCTCAACACCGCGCCCGATTTTGAGGTAGTTGGCACTGCGGAAGATCCGTTAATTGCACGAGATATGATAAAACAGCTCAATCCTGACGTATTAACGTTAGACATTGATATGCCGCACATGGATGGCATTACTTTTTTGCGTAATTTAATGCGCTTACGCCCCATTCCAGTAGTCATGATTTCGACCTTAACGGAATACGGTGCAGAATCAACATTGGAAGCACTCGCTTTAGGTGCGATTGATTTTATTCCAAAGCCCAAAATTGATGCTGAACATACATTAGCCGCTTATACAGAAGAAATTATTGCTAAGGTTAGACTCGCAGCTAATACGAACGTTCAAATCATGAAAATTCATGAAGAACCTCCACGCATTATCAAAGAAATTACAATGCAACGTATTATTTCTGCAAGGAGTACCAAAGGTTTCACTAAGATTATTGCATTAGGATCGTCAACAGGCGGAACCGAAGCAATTAAAGTTGTAATGAAAAGTATGCCTGAAGACAGTCCTCCAATTTTAATTACACAACATCTACCTGCTGCATTTAGTGAATCCTTTGCAAATCATATTGATTCTATAACTGAGATGACCGTAAGTATTCCAGTACATGGTCAGGTTGTGGAATGGGGTAATATTTATCTTGCACCTGGTGATCAACACATGGCAGTCATTCGCAGTAATAACCAATATGTTATCCAATTACAAAACGGTGAACCCGTAAATCGGCATAAGCCGTCTGTAGATGTATTGTTTCATGCAACTGCGAAATGTGCAGGTGAAAATGCGGTATGTGTTTTGCTTACAGGAATGGGAGCAGACGGCGCACTCGGTATGAAGGCGATGAAAGCTGTTGGGGCAAAAACCATTGTTCAAGATGAAGCATCAAGTGTAGTTTGGGGAATGCCTGGCGCGGCATTTAAATTAGGCTGCGCTGATTACGTTGTTCCTTTGGACGACATTGCCGCTAAAATTTTGACATTGGTAAAATCTGGATTACGTTAACCAAAGAAACAGCTTGTTTTATCAGTATTAACGCTATTATTTTCAGGCAAAAGAGAGATTATGAACAGTCAAACAAAATCACAATTTATTGCCGTCGCTTCTATTACTTCGGAGTTGAGTGCGGTTATGGTCGTAGCAAAAGAAATTTCTTTAGCTGCCGCCAATGCAAAAGCGATTGCGTTTCGGGCAGGTGATAAAGCAAAAGGCTTTCAACCGATTACCGATTTTATTAACGAACTCGCCAAAGAAACTATCGAATTGGTTACCAATATCAACGTTTACGCGCTGTTATTGTACCGATTGACAGTGAATGAATATCGACGTACTGCGGCTTACAACCGTTTTGAGCAGGTCGCTAAATTAGCAAATGGAGCGGTTTATGCCGATTCAATGCAAGAGCCGATTACGCAAGCACGAACAATTATGCAAGATTGCCAACGTCAATTTAAACGTGACGTGACGCAGTTGTTAGGTCAACTCGAAGCGGTTATGCACCATGCACGAGCTGCACGAGTTATTGCAGCAAACTCTCGAATTGAAGCGTCACAGGCGGGCGAGTATTTGCAAAGTTTGCAAGCCGTTGCCGAAAGTGTCGATAAAGCAGCACACACCATTCATGATAATGTGCAGCGTTGTCGAATCGCATTATCCATTTATCGTAACAGTTAAAAGAGGAACATTGTTTTTATGAAAATGACCAAGATTTACGAAGGCGCACACCAATGGGTAATGTTTGGGCGTGACGACAATAAACCCGATAACATTATTGATAGCAATCAATACATTGTTCGTACGGCAAATAAATGTTTATTGCTTGAACCAGGTGGCACAGAATTATTTGCACCGATGATGGCAGCTGTTTTGCACCACGCACCTGTTGATCAAATCACTGATTTGTTTGCCTCACATCAAGACCCTGATGTGATTTCGTCTTTAGGATTATGGGATCAAGCGTTGTCGAATGCAAAATTGCACGCTCCTGCGCTTTGGGAAGGTTATATTCGTAACTTTGGCTGTGAATCGATTGAATATGTCCCAATTCCAGACAATGGCGAAACCATTAAAATAGAATCTGTAGAATTACAAATTATTCCTGCACATTATTTACATTCACCTTGCGGCTTTCATGTTTATGATCCACAAGCAAAAATTTTAATGTGCGGCAGTGTCGGTTCAGCGTTTGAAGGTACAGGTGCGCCAGTATTCGTGGAAAGATTCGATGTACACGTTGAAAAAATGCGTTACTACCATCAACGAATGATGCCATCAAATCAAGCAAAACGTGCGTGGATTGACCGTGTTAGAAATTTAGATATAGATATTTTGGCTCCGCAACATGGGCGGATGTTTAAAGGTGATGACGTGAAACGATTCTTAGATTGGTTTGATTCGTTACAAGTCGGAACAGGTGTGTAGTTGTTTGTTAGTGTAGTTTGTTTTGTGTAAAAAGTGTGTTGTTGTTTTTGTTGAAAAAGTGGGGACGAACCGTCTGGCGAGCAATCATCAGGCGGTTTTTCTTTTGTAGCTAAAATTTATTTGTTAGAAATTAAAATTGACACAGAACTAAAGATCGTGAACTAAAAACAACTGCCATAATCCAATAACAACTCACTGCATTCAAAAAATATTCTTGGATAATCTATGCGTATGAGTAGTTTTAAGCCATATTCAAACAATACACATAAAGTTAGAAATCGTCCACCAGCTGCTCCAATACTGAGCGTTGTATTTTTTGAACATTCCCAAGTAGAGACGACCCACCAAATTGTAGGTAAAAAGAAGATTAAATGTATATCATCCCAACCAGATACCGTAAGTAAACCAATTTTCGCCGATGTATCAGCCGCATATAAGCAAACATTGAGTATTACAAAAAAAGGATAAAACACCCATTTCAAGTCCACTTCCCCTAGCCATGCAGAAAGTAAATAATTATTTAAAGATTTTTTTTGTGTATCTTTTTCTGAAAAAAAGGACATAAAGTACAAAATGATCACCAATCCCAGAGCAATAAGGAATAAATCTAGTTTTGTAATATACCCAATGCTTGTAAACAGTAATGGCAAAGAATAAATGAACATTTCAATCGGCTTTTTTGTGTGATCGCAACCATAAAAAAGCACCAACACCTATTGTAGCAATAACAAAAGCTCCCATCAGGATTGGTTGTTCATAAAACATATCGAAAAAAGCACCTGTGCCTTGTGATGTATTACGATAATAAGGTCCCATAATTTATCTCCATTTGCATAAAATTGATGATGTCTCAACGTTAGCATAAATAAATTTTTATGTAAATTTCACGTTGAGTGCATCTAAATCAAAATCAGGACACCCCATTGGCAAATCTTGATTTTTAAGTTGTGATTGTTGAGCAACTCCAGCAACTTTGATTTCATTTTCATTAGAAAACCATTTTTTCAAAACTTCAGCCAAAATTTCTTTGTTAATAGGTTTTGAAATATAATCATCCATGCCAGATTCTAAGCAGTGTTCTCTATCGCCTTCCATTGCATTTGCCGTCATTGCGATAATGGGAATGCGTTTTTTACCATTAAATTCTTTTTTTCTTATGCAATTAGTCGCTTCAAAACCATCCATAATTGGCATCTGACAATCCATTAACACTACCCCATAAATCGGTGATTTCAATAAATCCAGAGCTTCTTTACCATTATTGGCAATATGAATTGTGTAACCCAATTTATGTAAAATATGTTTTGCAACTTGTTGATTTACTAAATTATCTTCAACTAGTAGAATCAACCGCTCAGATTGCAATATGTTATCTTCTTCTATCACAGCAGGATAATTGTTAACCAGTGTTTTTATTTCCTTTGATTCTTCAGGCTGTAAAATGGCAATGACAGCATCAAATAAAGCAGATTGTTTTACGGGTTTAACCAACACACTCGAAACACCACTTTCAATCAGTTGACGTTTTAAATTAGAATCAATAGATTCTTGGCATGCAATAATAGGCAAATCTTTTAAATCTTTTTTAGCGTAAATTTTTTGAATCATTGTCAAAATTTCATTTACGTTTAGTTCCACCAATAACACCGCATTATAATCTTGACCCAGTGAATGTGCTTCTTCAAGTATGTATAACATCTCATCTGTATTATCAGCAGTATTAACTAAAATCTCCCAACAAGATAAATACATCAAATAAATATCATGATGACCTGTGTTTTTACCTACAACTAAAACACGTTTTCCACTTGTCTTTTCAATTAGAACATTATGTTTTTGTTGCCCAACCTTAAATGATAACTCAAACCAAAATGTAGAACCTTCACCAAGTACACTATCTAAACCAACTTCGCCATCCATCAATTCAATTAAACGTTTTGAAATAGATAAACCTAATCCAGTTCCACCATATTTTCGATTTGTTGAACTGTCTGCCTGTAAAAAAGGTTGAAACAAACGTTCTTTAGTTTCAGTTGAAATTCCAATACCACTATCAACAATTTCAATACGAATTCTAACAATATCATCTATTGATTTAACTAATGTAGCATTGAGATGAACCGAGCCTTTTGGGGTGAATTTAATAGCGTTACTTAAAAAATTAAGTACGACCTGACGTAATCTTACTGGGTCGCCAATAACTATTTCTGGGATGATAGGGTCAATAAATGTCATCAATGATAAAGATTTTTCGTAAGCCTTCGACGCAAGAATCTCAGCACTGTCTTCTAAAATAGAAGGCAATGAAAATTCCGTTGATTCAATTGTCATCTGTCCAGCTTCAATTTTAGAAAAATCTAAAATATCATTGATAATTGTTAATAACGCTTTTGATGAAGATTTAATCGTATTAGCAAATTCAAGCTGTTCTTCATTTAATGTTGTGTCAAATAACAAATCTGTCATACCAATAACACCATTCATTGGTGTACGAATTTCATGACTCATTGTTGAAAGAAAATCAGATTTTAAATGAGATGCTTGTTCTGCAAATTCTTTTGCTTTTATGAGCTGCTCTTCAATTATTTTTTGTTGGCTAATATCACGAAAACACGTTACAGAGCCTTTTATATGTTGATTGTCTAGCAATGGAACTGCAACTACGCTAACTCTAATTTGACTACCATCTTTGCAAAAAAACACTTCATCTTCCGAACGATAGATATTCTTATTCTTCAGATTAAACAAAGTTGGACTGTCTTGAAATAATAATGAGGGATTATGAGTTTTTTGATGATGAATAATTTGGTAAATGGATTTACCTTCGATTTCACCGAATGTCCAACCAAGCATTTTTTCAGCTTCAGTATTTAAATATGTAAGGTTTCCATTTGAATCTAACGTATAAACACCATCGCC
>CAIRCR010000078.1 GCA_903877065.1 uncultured Pseudomonadota bacterium | reverse complement strand
TGTCTGCACTAAATCCACATTCGCAGGTAAAAATTCTATCTGCGAGTGTTAAATCTGTTTTGATTTTTCCACAGCGCGAACAGGTTTTACTGCTAGGAAAAAAGCGATTTGCAACAACGACGACGCTGTTTCTGAGCTTTGCCTTATATTCAATCATGTGCCGCAAATATCCAAAACCCGCATCACTTATGGCACGGCTAAGTTTTCGATTTTTCACCATGCCTTTAACGTTCAAATCTTCAATAGTAATCACGTCAAAGTTTTTAGTGAGATAATCCGACAATTCATGCAACAAGGCTTGTCGTTGATTAGTAATGCGAAAGTGAAGTTTTTGAATCTTGAGCTTGGCTTTCGCTCGATGGTTTGAACCTTTCACTTTCTTTGCTAAATTGCGTTGAAGTTTTGCCAATTGACGTAGGCTTGTTTTCAACTTTTGGTTGGCGGCAAACACTTTTCCCGTGCTTAAAACCGCTAATTCCTTGATACCAAAATCCACGCCGACCGATTTTTGACGGTCAACATCGTTTGGGTTGTAATCATCTGTTTCAACGAGAATCGAGGCAAAGTATTTACCCGCCCGTTTTGAAATGGTGACTTGTTTTGCTGTGCCTTGAAAACGTAACGGCTGACGCATTTCGATTTTGGTTTTCAGTTTTTCAATTCGCAATTCACGACCAATAACATCAAATTTTGCCGATTCACGCAACGCAAAACTATCGCGCAAATCTTTCTTTTTGAAGCGGGGAAAACCCGCTTTTTGTTTGGCTTTGACACGTCTAAAAAAGTGTTTGAAAGCGTTGTCTAAATCCTCAATCGCATTGCGTGTGACACGACTAGAAACTTCGTTGTACCACTCAAATTCTTTGCGAATCACGTTGATATAATGTTGATAACCTTCCGTTTTTGACCACTTGTTTTCAGGCTTTGAAAAATGCGCTAATAATTGGTTAAAGCAATGGCGTTTTGAGCCACAGGCTTTATCCAAGTACACCGTTTGCTCTGGTGTTGGGCGTAATTCAATCTTGTGTGCCAGTAACATGGTCGTTTTCTATTTCACTCGCTACTTCGGTTAGTTTATCTATCAACTGTTTATTTTTGCGACTTCGTGAACCGTACAATCTCGCACTAAAAACCGTGATAATTTCTAAAACATCTTTTGCCAATTCTTCTTCAAAACGCGGTTGTTCGCCTTTATGAATGATAATAATTTCAATCGCTTGTGCTTCACAAAGTGCAAAAACTAATTCCGCTCCAAAACGTAATAAGCGGTCTTTATGCGTAATGACCAACCGTTTCATACGCTTTTTTAAAATCATTTCTAGTAGTTTGTTTAAACCTTTTTTGCGATAGTTCATACCTGAACCTAAATCCGCAATGACTTCGGTTCGCCAACCTTTTGCCGCGCAATAGGTTTCTAACATTTCCTGCTGACGTTGCAAATCTTCTTTTTGGTCGTGACTTGAAACGCGAGCATAACAAACCGTTGGCGCATCTTCATCACCCAAATTTAGCAATTCCGCTACATCGTAATAACGTGTGCCGCCTTTTGTTTTGCGTTTGGGCAATAATTCGCCTGAAACTTCCCACTTCCTTAACGTGTCGGGACTTGTTCCAAGTAACTTTGCAGCTTCGCCTATCTTGACTAATTTCTTCTCCATAAGCATATATTAACATAGATAATCATAGATTAAAATGAACTGTTACGAACCCCAATTTTGCGAAATGCTTCTAAAACATCATCATCAACTTCTATCATTGCAGAAAATTTTTCAGCGGGTTCTAAATTTAATTTTTGACGTAACGATAAGGGTAAAACTTGAGTAGCAGGTTTAAATTTTTCAAAATCTGAGGTCGTTAATTCTCGAACTTCGCCCGCTTCATTAGTCAATGGTTGATTGTTCATATTTTTTTACCTCTCTGTTGTTCGCTTTGCGAAAACTAATCACTCGAATGCCCAGCATTGTTTCCGTAAAACACAAAATGTGTAACCGTTTTTCCAAATAGCCCGTCGCAATATAACGAACTTCACCATAATTGCGACGGTCATCGATAGTGACATTTGCTGTTCCAAAATCACTTGTGTAGCACTCCCCCCGATTTTTTGAGCTTGATTTTGTATAAATTCTCACCACCAGATAAACGCGCTTTTGGAATGTGCGGCGATTTCAAAATTGCGGCAAGTTTCTTTTTAAACTGCTCTCGCAAAGAGTCATCCAATTTTCGCCATTCCTTCCACGCGCTATCTTTGAATTCCAACTCATAAATCATCAAGCAAAACCTTAATCGTTGATTCATTTTCACGCGCTTTCACGATTTTTAGCAATTCGGCATCTTCTGAATCATCGTCAAAATCCAAAATGTGACATTTCGGAACGAGGCTTATAAAATTCATCACTTGTTGATAAGCGTCGTCTTCAATTTCAAGTATCAAGGTTTTCATGCCTTCACCAACACAAAATCATCCGCCGTCAAATTCTTAAAGCCCGTCAATTCGATTTCCATTTCGGTGGTTTTTGGGTCGTTGTCGAGGTTCAATTTTACAATCGTGTTTGTGGTCGTAAAATCCATTTCATAACGCACTTGATTGATTGCGCTAAACGGTTTCATGGCTTGATAACTCAATTTACCGCCAGCAATCGCACTTAAATCTAACACTTCGCCATCAACAGAAAAATCAAAATCGGTTATCACATCACGTTTCGCAACCGTTACGCCTTTTTCAACAACAGGACTGCCAACGCCTGAATCGCCTTTTGCAAAAACAAACGTATCCGCGCCACCGCCACCATTCAAATTATCAACGCCCGTTCCGCCATTTAATGTGTCGTTTCCTTCATGACCAAACAACGTGTCATTTCCTGCGCCGCCAATGAGCGTGTCATTGCCATTTCCCACGACATAAGAAAAGTGATAGTTCACAATATCACCGTAAAGTTTGTCATCGCCCGCACCACCAATCAACATATCATCAACTGCGCCGCCAACTAACGTATCGCTACCTAACCCACCCGATAAAATGTTTTTGGCTGACTCGTTACGCGAGAATGAATCGTAGCCGCTGTAGTTTGCCTGACTGTATTTATAATCACTAGTACTGCCATAATCATTGTAGTAATTACCAG
>CAIRCR010000077.1 GCA_903877065.1 uncultured Pseudomonadota bacterium | reverse complement strand
TTTTTGTTGCGGGCATTTTGCCTAAAATCGTTTCTAATAATTCCATTGAAATCTTGTCCAGTGCTAATGTTTTTTTGAAAGCTGCATTTTCGCTGATTTTTAGATTTTGTTTTTACCTTTTAAAAACTGTCCGAACTATTGCGGGTAATTGATAAGTTTTATTGCTATTTGTAATCGGATATGGCGTGCTTGTTTCTGTTTTTTTAGATGAAAAAAGCGACTTAAATATGATGAGTACAATAAAAACAGCAAGTCCAACCGTCAATCCAGTACCAATTGCAGGTAGAATTGCCGCGCCAATTACAAATATAGATGTGAAAAACGAAGGTATTAAAAAACACATCAAAATGAAAATCAGCAGGTATAGCATTATTAACTCTCGCGCAAACTAAATAGATTTGATGTCGTTGATAGTTTTTGACGGTGAAAAATCATCATTACTGCCATCACTTCTTTCAAACCATACTGATTGCGTACCGCCTATATTGGTATTCTTATAAAATCTTTCTACACCGCAATCTATTTTTTCTTTAGCGTTTGATTTCATTTTTAGTAGTGTTAGTAAAAGCTCATGATGTATAGGATTGTTTATCGTATCTCCGACTTGATAACTTTTTACTATTCCGTCAAAGTATTCCTTAGCTTCTTTTTTTGATTTGAAATCTTTATTTCCAACAGTTATAGATTTTGTCATTTTCTTTAATTTAACCTGTTTCTCGCGTGGTAAAAAAATCCCTTTGATTCAATCGGGATTGATGATGCACAACTGAATATGATTGTGCGTTTTAAAGCCTGCGTCGAATTACTCCCCATTCATAAAAACAAGTAAATCATCAAGCAATGAATTTAACACTTCAACATCGTGGCGATAAGAAGCACAGTCGATTAAAAAATTGTAACGATAGGCTTCAGCACAAACAGTAATCGCTTTTAAGCGTGGTTCGTACTTTTCCAAATCGGTTTTAAATACGGTTTCTTCTGTAACCTGAGTGACTAACCTGCCCAATTTGTGTGTCAACGGATAAGAACCGTATTTAGTACGAGTTTCTAAGATGTGTTTAAACAACAACTCAAACATCTGCTGATAATGAAAGCAGTGCATTGAGCAATCATCAAATTCTGCGTTTTCCAAATAATCAAGCGTGACAGCGTGTTGGAATGCTTTATCCGCAAGATTTTTCTTTTTAGCGAATGGTTTTAATTTTTCTGAATACATGGCTGTTATTTAACCTTCTTTTGCTTTTTTCAAATTACTGCAAGCGGCACAGGCGCTCATTATTGCAGCGCCTATCATGCCGCACCTCGCACCCGTAAGCGTAGCAGAGAGCAAGCAAGCCCTTGGGGCGAAGCGAGCGAACAGCGAAAGCGTAGGGGGCATATTTTCGCAGGCGCGGGTGCTTTTCCCGCATAGCCGTGTCATAACGTATGCTTCAATTTTACGCATTCTAACGTTTAAATACTTTTTTCCACAACTCGCTTGCATCGGATTTTTGTTTTGGCTCTTGCAAGTGTTCCAAGATTAACGTCAATCGTCGTCGTTCATCGTTAGCATTATCGAGCTGGTCAAATAACCGTCGATTGATTTCTCGCTCACGTTCTAACTGCTCACGAACTAACTCTAATTCACGGTGTACAGTCGCAGTCGAATCGACTATTTCAGCGTCTAATTTAGACGGTATTGTTGGATACACTCTAAACAATTCAGCAGGGTCTATTTGATACTGTCCTTTATCATCTATACTCGCAGAAAGCCTACCACGCTTGATAGCATGAGCAATAGTTGTTTTAGTTTTACCTGTTTCAAGGGCGGCTTTGCCTAGTGTAAGCATCATGGTCTAACATCGTAGTATGTGAGAGTCTTATAGGACTCTAACATGAATTTCTAATTTGAATTAAGTGGCGCGTCAATTTAGAGTTAATCAGCTAGATTTAAGCGCGTCATAGACCGTTTGTCGTCCAATTCCATATTCAACTTGCAAATCTGTTACTTTCGCTCCAGCTGCTTTTTTTGCTTTAATTTCTAATGCAATTTCGGGAGTAACTTTTGCAGTACGTCCAAATTTAACACCTTTCTCAAGTGCAATAGCTACGCCTTCGCGTCTACGTTCTACGATGATACTACGTTCAAATTCTGCGAATGCACCCATCATGTTCAACATTAACTGTTGCATTGGGTCTGCCGAGCCATTACCTTTAAAAATTAAATTCTCTTTGTGAAAGTGAACGCTTGCACCTTTCGCGTTAATTTGTGTCACCAGTGCTTTTAAATCCGCCAAATTACGCGCCAAACGGTCAATACTGTGAACGTGTAACGCATCGCCTTCGCGTAGATATTCGATGCAAGCCTGTAATTCTTTGCGTTCGTCAGCCGTTTTAGCAGATTTTTTCTCACTAAAGGTTTTGTCTAACTCGATGCCATCAAGTTGACGCACTGTATTTTGAGTTGTTGTACTTACTCGAATGTAACCAACTTGTTGTGCTTTGTCATTTTTCATGGTGATAGCCTTTAAAAACGTTTATATTATACGGAATGTTTTTAAAGTTTAGTGTGTTTTGTACGAAAAGTAAATAAATAAGTTTATCGTACTCGATTACACCATTGAGTTTTTGAAGTGCGAAATGTAATTATATTTCGTACATTGTACAAACCACCCCATACCAAGTCCAAATTTCAACAGGTGGCGCGTTAAATGCACCACCGTTACACAGTCAGTCGATTATTTCAAACTGCATTTTCTTGTTGATTTGTCATACGGTCTAATTTTGACGTGATACCAATAGCTATTTTGATTGCGTCCAAACGATGTTTGGTCAGCATTGAAGTTAGCATAATTTTCTCCAGCTCCGACAACGCAGATTCAATGATGCTGGGCAATCTGTGAGAAATTTTGTTTTGTATATTTTCAAGTGCTGATTTCATTGTTGCTTGCCCGTGCTGTGAATAAATTACACGATTGACGTTACTAACACTCATGCCAAGTTCTTTTGCACCTTGAGGGTGTAAATAATTCCGTGTAAACGTTCATTTTAAAAACCGTAAAATATACGGCTATTTTTTAGAGGAACGAACATGAGCGAATTATTAACAGACCCAGCCTTAATCGAAGCAATTCAAACATTAGGGCGAAAAATGA
>CAIRCR010000076.1 GCA_903877065.1 uncultured Pseudomonadota bacterium | reverse complement strand
TTTTTGTTGCGGGCATTTTGCCTAAAATCGTTTCTAATAATTCCATTGAAATCTTGTCCAGTGTTAATGTTTTTTTGAAAGCTGCATTTTCGCTGATTTTTAGATTTTGTTTTTACCTTTTAAAAACTGTCCGAACTATTGAAACAAGGTAGGAGCTTGTAATTAGTTTCGTGTAACCATTTTGGAAAGTTCTTTAAAATCAAACTCCCAATTTGGCGTTTACACGGAAATTTTTACAGTCTCCTAAAGGGGTTTTTATGTGAGGCAAATACAGGCTTTCACCACAATAGAGTAAAGAGCAAAAAACCTGCATTGTTCAACTATGCATTCAACGCTTTCAAAATCGCCTGCAACATCGCATTGGCATCACCAAACAACATCCGCGTGTTTTCTTGCACGAATAACGGATTGCCCACACCCGCATAACCCGAAGCCATCGATCGTTTCATCACAATCGTAGTTTTACCTTTCCAACATTGAATCACAGGCATTCCTGCAATCGGACTGTTCGGATCGGTCGCCGATGGATTCACAATGTCATTTGCACCAATAACAATCGAAACATCAATATTGCCCCAATCGTCGTTAATTTCGTCCATTTCATAAACAATGTCATACGGCACTTTCGCTTCGGCGAGTAACACGTTCATGTGTCCAGGCATTCGACCTGCCACAGGATGAATCCCAAAACCGACTTTTTTACCTTTGCCGCGTAGCAATTTAGTCATTTCATAAACAGTGTGTTGGGCTTGAGCGACTGCCATGCCATAACCTGGAATAATCATAATTGTTTTCGCCGCTAGCAATAATTGCGCGGTTTCTTCTGCGCTAATTGGTTGAACTTCACCGATAATTTCAGCCGCTTCGCCACCTGAAGCCGTACCAAAACCACCTGCAATCACACTTAAAAAATGCCGATTCATCGCGCGGCACATGATGTAACTCAAAATCGCGCCACTACTTCCGACCAACGCACCCGTGACAATTAACAAATCGTTGCTCAACATAAACCCCGTTGCCGCTGCCGCCCAACCCGAATAACTGTTGAGCATCGAAACCACAACGGGCATATCTGCGCCACCGATTGCCATCACCATGTGAACGCCAAACGCTAACGCCACAATCGTTATCAATAATAATGGGAATGTGCCACCGCCCGTTTCAGCAGAACTCAAAAACCAGCTGCCCAGCAAAATCGCTGAAACCAGCAAACCTAAATTCAAAAAATGGCGATTTGGTAATAACAACGGTTTGCCGCTGATGCGTTCGCTGAGTTTACCAAACGCAATCACTGAACCCGAAAACGTCACCGCACCGATTAAAATGCCGATGTAAATTTCGACTTCGTGAATGGTTTTTTCAACACCTTCCAAACTAAGCGAATCGTCCATAAAATTCGCGTAACCGACGAGTACCGCCGCCATGCCGACCAAGCTGTGCATGATTGCCACGAGTTCGGGCATTTGCGTCATTTCAACTTTCAATGCCGCTTTTGTGCCGATAAAACCACCCATTAACAACGCGATAATTAAAATCATATACGATGAAACGGACGCGCTCAAGGCGGTTGCGAGAATGGCAATTGCCATGCCGAACATTCCGTAATAATTGCCTTTACGGGCAGTTTCATGATTACTTAAACCACTTAAACTCAAAATGAAAAGAATCGTGGCGATGATGTAGAACATCGTAACTAAACTGTGTGACATCGTTTTCTCCTTATTTTCTGAACATTTCGAGCATACGGCGTGTGACTAAAAAGCCGCCTGATATGTTGATAGTGGCAACTAAAATCGCTAAACCTGCGAGAAAACTAATTCCAATGCTAGGCGATGAAACTTGTACCAATGCACCAATGACAATAATGCCGCTAATCGCATTCGTGACGCTCATCAATGGTGTGTGCAAAGACGGTTTAACATTCCAAATTACCTGATAACCCACAAAACACGCCAACACAAACACCGTGAAATGCGAGATAAAGGAGAGTGGCGCAACCGAGCCGACGGCAAATAAAATTAAAACGCCAACAATCATCGGCATAAATTGGCTAATCGTAGTTGGAATTAAGGAAGATTTTTCAGGAATGACAACGGCTTCGATTTTTGACGCAGGTATCGCTGATAATGCTTGAGGTGGTGGGTAGGTGATTTTGCCTTCTTTAATCACTGTCAAAGCACGCAACACCTCATTTTCAAAATTGACGTTGATTACGCCGTCTTTTGTAGGTGTTAATTCAGTGAGCAAATGCCGTAAATTCGTGGCGTAAAGTTGGCTGGACTGATTCGCCAATCGACTTGGTAAATTTGTGTAACCGATAATTGTCACACCGTGTTTAACGATAACTTTATCTTTTTCGGTTAATTCACAATTGCCGCCTTGTTCAGTAGCTAAATCCACAATCACGCTGCCTGCTTTCATGGATTGCACCATTTCAGTCGTAATCAATTTTGGTGCGGATTTACCTGAAATTAACGCCGTCGTGACAACAATATCGACTTCTTTGGCTTGCTCAGAAAATAACGCCATTTCAGCGACGATAAATTCGGCTGACATCGTTTTGGCATAACCGCCTGAGCCACCGCCACCTCCTTCATCATCTTTGAAATCGAGCATCAAAAATTCTGCATCCATACTTTCGATTTGCTCTTTGACTTCAGGTCGCGTGTCAAAAGCGCGAACAATTGCGCCCATGCTTTTTGCCGTACCAATTGCCGCTAAACCTGCGACACCTGCACCAATTACTAAAACTTTCGCGGGTGGAATTTTTCCAGCGGCGGTAATTTGCCCTGTGAAAAAACGTCCAAAATGTTGTGCGGCTTCAATAATGGCGCGATAACCCGCGACATTTGCCATTGAACTGAGTGCGTCCAATTTTTGAGCGCGAGATATGCGCGGCACGCTGTCCATGCTCAAAACGGTTACATTTTTTGCTGCCAATTTTTCAAGTAATTTAGGATTTTGTCCCGCAAAAATAAAACTGATTAACGTTTTTCCATTGGGCATTAAATCAATTTCATTGCCTTCAGGCGCACGCACTTTGAGAATAATGTCAGCGTTTTTCCACAGCGTTTTTGCGATTTTAACAATCTCAACACCCACGGTTTGATATGCTTCGTCAGAAATATCTGCACCCAAACCCGCGCCACTTTCAAGACTTAATGAAAAACCTAGTTTAATGAGATGTGTGGCTGAATCGGGTGTTAACGCCACTCGTTTTTCACCATCGTGAATTTCTCTGGGAATACCAATTTTCATGCAAGCTCCTCTAATATCAATTTTAAGGATGATGACGGTTTAGATTTTTAGTTTTGAAAGGAATCAAATCTTTTGCAAAGTAGCGGCTTAGGCGTGTTTTTCCGTTATAAACCTGATACGCTAATTGTCGTAGTCATTATGCCACTAACACCTAATAAGCAAACCATCATGAATATGAATCAAAATAAACAAACGGTCACTTGCCCAAAATGCACACATCAATTTAATGCCGACGAGTTGCTTTATCGTCAAATCGAGGACAAATTACGCACTTCATTTGAAGCGCAAGCCTTACAAAATCAAGCGCAATTCGAGCAACAATTGAAAGCTGAAAAAGCGACGTTAGAGCAAAATTTAAAAGTGAGTTTAGCCGCTGAGTCAGAAGCGCAAATTCAAACAATGCGAAATGAATTAAATGAACAATCGGAAAAATTACGGGAATTTAACAAAGCAAAAGCCGATATTGAACGTTTAATACGCGAAAAAGGCGAATTACGCGAAACGATTGAAGCTGAATCGGAAATGAAACACAGCCAACGTTTAGCCGAAGAACGCCAAAAAATTGAACACACATTAAAAGCTAGTTTTGCCGCCGAATCCGCAGACCAAATTCAAACGATGCGAAACGAATTAAATGAACAATCGGAAAAACTGCGCGAATTTAACAAGGCAAAAGCCGATATTGAACGTTTAACCCGCGAAAAGTCGGAATTACGCGACACAATCGAAGCCGAATCCGAATCAAAATTGAATCAACGCTTACGCGAAGAAAAACAAAAAATTGAACAAACATTAAAAGCAAATTTCGCCGCTGAATCTGCAGATCAAATTCAATCCATGCGAAATGAATTAAATGAACAATCTGAAAAATTACGCGAATTTAACAAAGCAAAAGCCGATATTGAACGCCTAACCCGCGAAAAATCGGAATTAAAAGACACACTCGAAGCCGAATCTGAAGCGAAATTAAATCAACGTTTACGCGAAGAAAAACAGAAAATCGAAAGCGGTTTAGAACTCAAAATGCGCGAAAAAGATTTTGAACTCGAAAACATGAAACGTGAATTACAAGAAGTTCAACGTCGTGCTGAACAAGGTTCAACGCAACTTCAAGGCGAAATTCAAGAATTAGCGATTGAAGAATGGTTGCGCGATTCGTTTCCGTTTGACGATATTACTGAAATCAAAAAAGGGCAACGTGGCGCGGATTGCATTCAAATCGTTCACACTCGCACGCGCCAAAATTGCGGCATGATTTATTACGAAAGCAAACGCACGCAAGAATTTGGACGCGATTGGATTGAAAAATTAAAATCTGATTTACGCGCTAAAAACATTCGTATCGGCGTTTTGGTAACACAAACAATGCCCAAAGAAATGGAGCGTATGGGTTTGAAAGAGGGCATTTGGGTCTGTACATTTGAGGAATTTAAAGGCTTGAGTGCGGTGTTACGGCAATCGATTATCGACATGAGTGACGTGGTAATTGCTCAAGAAAACAAAGGCGAAAAAATGGAGATGTTGTACAGTTTTTTAACTAGCAACGAATTCAAATCACAAATTGAAGCGATTGTTGATGGCTTCACGCAAATGCAATTGGATTTAGACAAAGAGCGTCGCGTGACAGAAAGTGGCTGGAAACAACGCGAAAAACAACTACAAAAAGTGTTGCTCAACACCACGCATTTATACGGCTCAATTCGAGGTATTGCGGGCGAGGTAATTCAAGCCGTGCCGCAACTTGAATCGAGTTTGTCAGTGATTGAATCTGCAAAAACCGCGTTAATTTCACCCGATGTAAAACCTAAAGATAAAGGCAAAAATAACGTGCCGTTGAGCCTTTTCTCAGAATAACTCAAGCGTAGCGCATGAAAAAGGCATTGTTCGATCAATTTTCTGCGAATAACAACGATAATAATAAACAGCATTTTTAGTTTGGGATAAAGGGCAATATGAAAATTTTTTATGGTGTACAAGGTACGGGCAATGGTCACATCACACGCGCACGAGTAATGGCAAGAGAGCTTTCTGCTGTGGGCATTGAGGTCACTTTTCAATTCACAGGTCGCCCCGTTGATAAGTATTTTGATATGGGAATTTTTAACGACTATCAGACACGCACGGGTTTGACCTTTCATACTGAAAAAGGGCAGGTCAGTTATTTGAAAACCATGCGCGATTCAAAGCCGATAGAATTTCTAAAAGATATCAGATTGCTCGATTTAAGTGGTTACGATTTAGTGATTACTGATTTTGAACCCGTCACCGCATGGGCGGCAAAAAATCAAAAAATCCCAACTTTGGGCATTGGTCATCAATATGCGTTCGATTACAAAATTCCTCGAAAAGGCGCGGGACTTATCGCAGAACGAGTGATGAAACATTTTGCGCCCGTTGACGTGAGTATCGGTTTGCATTGGCATCATTTCAATCAACCCATTTTGCCGCCAATGATTGACACACCAGAAACTCCAAAAAGTTTTATCAAAAATAAAATTCTCGTTTATTTACCTTTTGAAGATCAGGTGCAAGTTATTGCACTGTTGTCGCCATTTAAAGATTTTGAATTTCATGTTTATTCGCCAGAACCCATTGTGTCCGCTTTTGAACACATTATTTGCCACTCGTTGTCGCGTGATGGTTTTCAAAAAGATTTATACGATTGTGCTGGAATTATTTGCAATGCGGGTTTTGGGTTGACGAGCGAATCGTTGCAACTGGGTAAAAAAATTCTCGCTAAACCATTACATTCTCAAATGGAACAAATTTCTAATGCCGCCGCGTTACAGCAATTGGGTTACGGACATATCATGCACGACTTAGAAAGTTTAGCCATTGATCAATGGTTAAACGACAAACGAGCCGTTCATATCACTTATCCCAATATAGCAAAAGTGTTGGTTCAATGGATTCAAGATGGAATGCAAAAAATGGATGCGGCTTATATTGAAGCCATTTGGGAAACTGTGACCGTGACACATCTTCAACACGGGGACTAATTCTGGTTTTTGTTATTTAACATTCCGTAAGCGGCTAATTTATGTCTAAGCACATTGCGGCTAATATCGAGCAATTTCGCTGTTTGAACTTGATTTTTATCACAAAAATCAAACGCTGAACGAATGATGCTTTCTTCGATTATTTCGTAAAGTTTAGGCGGTGTTTGTTCAAACAATTTTAATAATGTGTTTTCTAACGAATTGGTTGATACCGATGGTGTATTTTGAAATGTTCTTGCACCCGATAATTTAAAATCTTCTGGACGTAAATAATTGGTTGGGCAAATCAATAACGCACGATGCACAGCATTTTCTAATTCTCGAATGTTACCTGGCCAATCATAATTCAATAACGTTATTTCTGCTGCAGGTGATAATTTGACTTCATTAAACCCTAATCTTTCCGAATAAATTTTTAAAAAATGCTGCGTCAACGGCAAAATATCACGGGGTCTATCGCGTAATGGTGAAAGCTCAATTTTGGCAACATTAAAACGGTAATATAAATCAGCTCGAAAATGAGATGCCGCAACAGCTTCTTCAAGATTGACATTTGTGGCAGCAATAATTCGCACATCAATTGGCATAGGTTGCCTTGAACCTACTTTGACAACTTCTTTTTCTTGCAAAACTCGTAATAATTTTACTTGCAAAGTCATCGGTAAATCGCCGACTTCATCAAGAAATAGACTGCCTTTGTTTGCCGCTTCAAACCAACCGAGTTTGTCTGTTAAAGCTCCCGTAAACGCGCCCTTTTCATGTCCAAATAATTCGCTTTCGATTAAATTTTCGTTGAGCGCGGCACAATTTAACGCGCCAAAAGTATTGGCACTACGGTTACTTAGCTCATGAATATGTCTTGCAACAAGTTCTTTACCTGTTCCTGTTTCACCGATAATTAGTACGGTTGCATCACTGGGCGCAATTCGTTCAATTTGCTTTAGTAACCGTTGTGAAACGGGGTCTTCAAATACTAATGCCGTCGCTCGAACAGAAAGCACCATTGAACGTGATTTTTGTTCATTAAATGCTAATAAAGTCATTATTTTTTTCCTTTAATTACTACTGACTAACCTAATTGCTATCGTAAGCACAACATCGTTTGATACGCTTATTCGCAAACCATAATAAAGTTATTTTTCATCGTCATAAAACGATATTATTCGATAGTGTTATGCGTAAATTAGATAATAAAAAAGATCAACAATTGCTCTAAATGCTCCACAAATGAGCAATTGTTGATTGAGGTAGACGCTAGGAGAGTTTATTTATTCGGGGAAGCATTATTTGCCGTGATAATTTGGTCAAAGAGACCGTTGTCTGCAAAATGTTTTTTCTGAGCAACTGTCCAGCCACCCAATGCAGTGATATTTGTTAGCTCAATTTTTGGGAATTGTTTAGCGTATTTAGCGGCAATTTCTGGGTCAGTTGGACGATAAAAATTCTTAGCAATAATTTCTTGTCCTTCTTTGGTGTAAAGATGCTTTAAATACTCCGTAGCGACTTCAGTTGTGCCATGTTTTTTTGCCACTGAATCAACAACCGCAACAGGCGGTTCCGCTAAAATGCTAAAAGAAGGCGCGACAATTTGATATTTATCCGCACCAAATTCACCTAAAACTAAAAAGGCTTCGTTTTCCCAAGTGATTAACACATCACCAATTTCACGTTCAGCAAACGTCGTTGTTGAGCCTCGTGCGCCAGTATCGAGTACGGCAGTATTTTTATACAACTGCGAAATAAACTTTGTTGCCGCCGCTTCATCATTATTGTTGTGCTTTAACGCATACGACCAAGCCGCCAAATAATTCCAACGTGCGCCGCCTGATGTTTTAGGATTTGGTGTGATAACGCTGATGTTTTGTTTAACTAAATCATCCCAATCTTTAATGTTTTTTGGATTTCCCTTACGAACTAAAAACACAATCGTTGAGGTATAAGGTGAACTGTTATTTGGCAAAAGTGACTGCCAATTTTCTGGAATCAATTGGCGTTGCGTAGACAACTGGTCAATATCAGAAGCCAGTGCAAGTGTCACAACATCGGCTTCCATACCGTCTAAAACGGCTCGTGTTTGTTTACCACTGCCACCGTGAGATTGATCGACCTGAACGTTATCGCCTGTTTTCGCTTTCCAGTATTTAGCAAAAGCAGTGTTGTAATCTTTATACAATTCACGAGTGGGGTCGTAAGACACGTTTAGCAATTTCACATCTGCCGCGTTGACGTTGTTTATTGCCGCAATCGATAACGCAGCAGAAAAAATAAGAGTTTTAAAGTGATTATTCATGTTTAAATCCTGTAAATAAATAGTGAAAAATGAAGTGTGTAAAATTTGAATGTTTAAATTATTTTGATTTCCGAATGGGGTACCAAAATTGCAAATGGCACTGTTCGCAAGCCCCATCGACAAGCCCACCCGCTCTGATAAGTTCTTCGGTATCTTTTTTATCAATCGCGTTCACAACAAGTTGCATCGCTTCATGCAAGCCGAATGCTCTTTGGTTAAATTCAGATTTATGCGTTTTGATTAACTTTTGAATTTCTAAAGCTTGCAATTCTGTACTGTCCGCCGATGAGGTATTTGCACCGTCTTCAGCTACTTTACGACCATCAATAACCAATAAATTAGTGGCTTCTAAAACCGTCAAAGCGTGTTTTTTAACTTCTGCCCATTCTTCATCTGTGTGTGGACTTTTTTCTTCAACCCCCTCTTTTGTTGAAATTGTTGCAACCGAATTCCAAACAAAATCGATATTGGGATCAATAATCGACGACATAATCTGTTGCACGGTTGCGGTTGGCTTAAATTGTGTCGCATCTTTTGCGTGTGAGGCGAAAGGCAACATAAGACCCGCAATCGCAAATGTAATAATGGTTGATTTTTTCAACGTAAAACTCCTTAAACAAAACCAATAAATCGCGCCGAAAATGCCACCGCAAGCCATAAAAACATCACTAACACCGCCGTAAATCTTGCCACTAATAAATTAGGTGATTCGATGGACGTTAATTTTTTATACAGCGTGACGTGGACAACTAGCGCAATCGCTAAAAAGCTGAACTTTGCCCAAAATGCAAAATTGGGATAGTAATTTGTCGCGGCGGGGATAAAAATGAAAATTCCCGAAAATACCAACAAGCCTAATCCCACCCAAATCAATTTAGCGGTAGATTGTGCAATGTCTACTAACGATTGTTCACGCAAACCACCCAAACCTACTAAACGCAAACTGACGAGCGTCACGGGCGATAAAACTAAAATCAGCCCAATAATGTGAATGAGCTGAAAAACTGCGCCGAATAAATGATTTTGACCGCCGACAAATCGGCTTAATTCGCTTGTTTGAATAGCT